>JALSSM010000277.1 GCA_026984275.1 Gammaproteobacteria bacterium | reverse complement strand
AAAATGTATTGGACTATGTAAAGCTACCTTTTGGACTGGATCTGCCGGTGGGGAGTGAATATGGATCCGGTACGGTTGTCCTGCAAGATGGTGTAAAGATGCTCGCTGTCCCTTTATGGCGGAGTTATCTGGCAGGCTGTATTTTACTTGGGGTTGCTCCCTGCACTGCGATGGTGCTGGTCTGGAGTTATCTTGCCAGAGGTAATGATGGCCTGACACTGGTGATGGTCGCGATCAATTCTCTCATGATGTTATTACTATTCGGACTGATCGGAGGTTTCCTGCTGGGTGTTGGCAAACTTCCAGTTCCGTGGCAAGCATTATTATTATCGATAGGGATTTATGTTGCTTTGCCACTTTTTGCTGGCTATTTCTCGCGAAAATGGATCATTGCACACAAGGGACATCAGTGGTTTGAGGAAAAGTTTTTACATCGGCTAACACCGATCACTATTACGGCTTTGTTGATCACGTTGATTCTGTTGTTTTCATTCAAAGGTGAGGTGATTCTGAACAACCCATTAACCATCTTATGGATCGCTATTCCACTTTTTGTTCAGACTGTTTTTATATTTTCGATCACTTACTATGCAGCAAATAAATCTGGTTTTTCCTACGAAGATGCAGCACCATCCGCCATGATCGGTGCCTCAAATCATTTTGAAGTAGCGATAGCGACGGCTGTCATGTTATTTGGCTTGTCTTCAGGTGCGGCACTCGCAACTGTTGTGGGTGTTTTGATTGAAGTCCCACTGATGCTGGCACTGGTGAGGTTTTGTAAAAGAACCCATGCCTGGTTTAATCAATAGAATTCCAGTTCGATTAGAAACTTGAAGGTTGTGTCTGGTGTATCGTCATTCAACCCGGCGATTACACCCGCCTCCCAATTAAATTGTTTTTTGCCATCAAGACGTATATTACCAAGTAATACTGGACCGATACCCGTACTGTTTTCCCCTGCATAAAGTTCAATTGCTGGCTCTACGGCTCTTGAATATCGATAGCGAGCCTGCAGTGCAAGCCCCGTATCAATTTCACTTCTGATATTTTCGCCCCATTCATAGACAAGTCGAAGATTAGCCGTCCCTACCCATTTTCCCCATTGTCTTTCGGTAAGCACAGTCGTTGCAACTTCGTCTACCTCATCATTAAAAGAATGATCTAACTCAAACAACATTCCCCAGTCGGCAGCATATTCCCCTTGTTCGGTTATCTGCCATAGAAATTCCAGCTCTATTGCCGCAAATTTATGATTATCACTAGGTAATTCATTATCAATAAGATATATTTCAGAAAACCATCGATCATTTAATGATTGACCATAGCCAATGCGATAGGTATCCAGATCATCACTCTGCTGCCTACCACGAATTTCAAATTCTTTTTCCTGAGCTTGTACATATGGATGATAGATCTTATCTATAAAAGATCCATCTGCATAAGCAGCAGCGGGCAATATTACCGCAAGAACTAATAAAAAATGTGGTAGACGGAAAAAACCTGTCATGATGGATTATCTTCTTTTGGGGTAATCTTACCCGTCAATAGAAATAGACTGATCAATAATGTCAGAGCGCCACAATATAAACCAGCCTGGATGGGCGTGGGCGTTGCTTCATAACCAATAACTGCATAGAGCAGTTGTCCGATAACAGATTGTTCTGAAATAAAATCAGAACTATCCCAGAGTGGTAATTGCGAAGGTAGCCAGTCGGCCTGGATTAATAACAACGATGCTTGAGAGACCATCCCGGCAGCAATCAAAATCAGTAACACACTACCAACATTCAATGACCAACGTGACGCAATATTACATAATAAATAATAGACAATAATCCCTATGCTACAGCCAATACCCGCACCTATGACAGCACCAGAAATGACGATCAAGAAAAGATCCTTTGCTTGTGTAAAGTTGGTCAGATAAATAAATATCTCACTCCCTTCTCTGATGATGGCTAAAGAAACAATTAATCCCATCATTATTGTGAGGATATGCGTATTGGCATTTTTTCGTCTGAATTGTAGAACAACCAGAATTATTATAAATAATAACAGGATGAATATTCCTTGCTGTAAGAGTGCATTTGTCAATTCCTGCCCAACGCCATCAAACCAGCCAGAAACAGAGGAAATGTTTGCAGCATAAAAGAATGCACCTGAGAAACCAATAACTAATGCCCAGACTATCCAACGATAAGATAAGTTCAATTGTTTTGAAAAAACGAGGAGAACACTGATTAATAGTGAAGCTTCAAGAACTTCTCGAAGTATGATGATGACTGAGTTTAATAACATAAGATTATCTCTACTTCACTATAATTAATCCCTGTGCAGTCTTCGGATAGAACTCCCCAAAAAATGGATATTCACCTGTCGGTAATGGACCAATAAAAATAATCACCTTTTGATTACCCATGATGACCTTTTCACGGTTAAGTTCGTAACTTTCAAATTCTTCTGATGTTGCATCAAGATTGTGTATCATAAGTTTAATTTTAGTATTTACTGGCACCGTAATCTCTGATGGGAAAAATAAATGATTCTGAATTTCAATCTTTATCACGGGTGTTTCCGCACGCAGAAGTGATATTTGTATTAATCCTGACAGTAATAAAAGAACTTTCACAAAAGAAAATGTGTACTTAGACATGATGTTTCTTAACCTGTAAGGGGTTAGCATGGTAAAATGGAAATATTACCGTCACAGAAAGACCACTGTCGAATGATGATTTTGTCAGTTTAATTGTTGCTTTATGCAGATCAGCAATATGTCTTACAATCGCCAGTCCCAGACCACTACCCGTTGTACCAGAGGCATGACGATCGCCATCCAGTCGATAAAAACGATCAAATAATCGGCCATATTGATCCTCAGGTACACCTGGACCGGAGTCCTGTATTTCCAGCTTTACTACTTTTTGGCTGGCATTTTCATCAGCCTGCATTTCAGCTTTCACTGAAACAAGAATATTACCGTCATCCGGCGTGTATTTACAGGCATTTTCCAGTAAATTCTTTAACATTGTTTCCAGAGCAAACTGATCTCCTTCAATCAAACAGTGCTCACCATTCAGCTCAATTTTCAAATCCTTTTTTTCAAATTGTGGGTATTCCCTCGCAATCACCTCCTGTGCCAATTTATAAAGATCAATTGATATAAATTTTGTAATGAATTGATCTGGGGATGTTCGATTTAATAGTAATATTTGTTCAATTAAATGTCCCATTCGTTCAGTTGCTGTCACAACCTGCTGGAAATTCCGATCATCTGCAGGAAATTTTTTATTAAGGTTGTGCAAATGTACTTTTAATACACTGATCGGAGTGCGTAACTCATGAGCAGCATCTGCTGAAAAATGTTTTTCACGTTGGAAGGAAGCTTTTAATCTTGATAATAGATCATTCGTCGATTTCACTACCTGGGTTAATTCGACAGGCTGTTTTTCTATTGGTAGTGGGCTGAAATCATCTGCCTGCTTTCTTCTTAGCTGATCAGAAAGTCTTTGCAAAGGAGAAACGCCATAACCAACAATCGTCCAGATCAATAAACCACCTAAAGGTAATATGATCAGAGCTGGCAAGATTGACTTAATCACAATATTCTCTGCAAGTGTATAGCGGACATCCGTCCGCTGCGCAGTCAATATCCAGACATTTTTTAATTCATCAAAATAACTATAGGTTCTCCATCGATGCTTACCGAAATTATGTTCCTGATAGCCTTGTTCAAGGTTTGCGATCAGTTCATCAGGCATTCTGGATGAACGAAGCTTTAATTGATCATCTATCCAGATTTGAAAACCAAAGAATTCAGTCTCAGTTATCTGCGGGTTATTATCTGTTACTGGAGAATAAGTAGCAGATAATAGATGAGCTGTATCCGCTAATTGTTTATCAAATAATTTTTCTGCAGCTGCCAGATTAAGACGAAACCCCTGTAACTCTGACAGAAACACCATCAAGGTGATCGTAGCCAAAATAACCACTGTCAGAAAAGTACGAATTGATTTCACGATGACTTCTGCGAATCCACCTTATAGCCGACTCCTCGAACTGTTTTAATAAATTCTGGAGGAAGTTTTTTTCTTAAATGATGTATATGTACTTCTACAGCATTACTACTCACCTCATCACCCCAATTGTATAGCTGAGATTCCAAACGATCCCGAGTCATAATTCTCCCTGCATTTTGCATCAAGACCTTAAGCAACATATATTCCCTCCGTGATAAATCAATGGCTTGATCATTGATACTGACATTCAAACTATTCGTATCAAGACTAATGTTCTGAATAGTAATCGTATTGCTTATAGAAGTACTTATTCTTCTTTCGAGTACTCGTAATCGTGCCAGCAACTCAGACATTTCAAAAGGTTTGGCAAGATAATCGTCTGCACCCTGATCAAGTCCTGATACTTTATCCTGTAACGAATCTCGTGCGGTTAAAAGCATGATTTGTGTTTCATTCCTACTTTTACGAAGATTAGCAAGAACATCCAGACCGTCTATATCCGGCAAACCCAGATCAAGTATGAGGATATCAGGCGGTTCTGTTTCAACAACATGAATCGCACCTTTGCCATGGGTGACATGATTAACAACAAAACCTTCGTGCTCAAGTGCCTGTTGCAGTCCCTCTGCTAATGATAAATCATCTTCAACAAGTAAAATTTGCATTAGTATTTCGACCGTAATAAGACATTATCATCTGTCGAAAAGTGATCACGTTGATTCATAGATAACTGATAAGCTCGGTAATATATTAAACTCGTCAGTATGATAAACATTAAAATAACGATAAACTGCCTTAGTGATCATTAAAATAATGATCCAGGACAGTAGCATCGTTGTGACAGTATGACTCAAGAAATGATCTCCAATTAACATTTTGTATGTGCCAGTACTCCATCCTAAAAACATCGCTGTATAAAAAGCCATCTTCCTGTTTTTTCTCTTCTTAAAAAGAAAAATAAGTGATAAAAGAGAAAAACCACCACTGGCATGGCCTGCTGGATAACACTTTATGTGTTCTACTTGATGAAAAGAAGAAGGATATTTTTCGAGGAAGGTAACATATGGATATCTACCACCAAAATGTTCAATATCTTTAGGGCAAGGGACATTAGTAATTGCTTTTAATCCAGCAATAGAAGCTGGAACTAACACCGCTGAAACACAGACAATTAATAAACCATATTTGTAATCATACAACCAGCTCACCTTTCTGGACAGGAACAGCCCTGACAATAAGATAATAAAAAGGAGATAATACATTTTTTTAATCCCGTCATAGAAAACAAGTCTGCTAAACTCATTATTCCTATCAAGGATCCAGTGATGTACATGTGTATTATAAAAAATATTTTGTATCCACAGATCCAGATCAGTCATCTCAAAGAGTATGATAGAGCTGAACAAAATGATGGTTGACAAGATAAGATGTCTATTCAGTATTTTCATTGTTGAACATATCCATTTTGGGATCATAGACATTCGTATTGATATCCATCAAACCCAGTATGGTGTGAAAAAGATTATCGTGAGAATATTTGACATTTATATGTTTTAGTAAGAACTCCGAATTTATCTTATCGTGATCAAACTGTTCGCTGAACCATACAATCAACGGCACATGTTTTTGTACATCTGGAGCAAGTGCATATGGTAGCCCATGTAGATACAGGCCATTTTCACCCAATGATTCACCATGGTCACTGATATAAAACAGAGCCGTTTCAAATTCACTATTATTTTTCTTAAGAACCTCAATTGTTTTAGCCAGAAAAGAGTCTGTGTACAAGATAGCATTGTCATAAGCATTATTGATATCATCACGGCTGCATTCCTCAAGCTGATTTGTTTTACATACCGGTTTAAATCTTTCGAATTGTTCAGGGTATCGCTTGTAATAAGCTGGACCATGGTTCCCCATTTGGTGTAATACAATAAAAATATCGCTACTCTTATGCATATCTATCATTGTTTGTAAATTTACCAGCATTCCCTCATCACGACATTCAGTATCACAAACAGTATTCAGATCTGGTGTTTTGTAATTTTGATAAGGTATTCTTGTGGCAACCCCTTTTGAATCTGAATTATTATCCAACCACGTAACATAAACACCAGACCTCTGGAGAATATCCAGTACATTTTCTGTCATATTTGCTTCATTTTTACTGTAATCAGATCGACCATAGACAGAAAACATACAAGGCAATGAGGCTGCAGTTGAAGTTCCACATGACCAGACATTTTTAAAACTCACTACGGTTTCTTTTTTCAGTTCAGGATTGGTTTCTCTGGAATACCCATTTAAGGAAAAGTGATCTTCTCTGGCCGCTTCGCCAACAACAAATATTACTAGTTTTCTTTGACGGGATGTTCCTGTTTGTGACGCATCTTCAGCAATATTATGAAAAATCTTTGTTTCTTTATGTGCATTTTGGCCAATATATTTACCAAGAGAATATATATAATATGTTGGATTAGCATAGTACCTGAGTGGTTTATGTTCCCGAATAAAAGAAGCGTATGAACTACCGAAAGGCATCATGATCAAAATCATGATGACCAGGGAAAAACCTGTCAGCATTATTCTTGAAAGAACAGATTTCTTAAAACTCTGATAAACAATTTTTGTTTTATACACAAAAATTGAAGGCAAGATTCCAAGTAAAACAAAATAGATAATCTGTTTCAGACTGATTAGATCCAGAGACTCATGAGCATCCGTTTTCATCAGATTATCAATCATATCGACATCGATAACGACATGGTAAGTGTTAATAAAATAGGCTGTCAGGGATGAAATCAGAAGAATGGTAATCAATACTGGTTTTATCGTGAATTTATTACAAACCAGTGAAAACAGGAATGTTATCAGACAAATTGAAACAATAGCTAATGACACTAAAAACAAACTATTGTTCAGGTTAAATGGATAGACATCCGTTACCTTGTCAAAAAACGTATAATTTCCTGACAAAACTAAAAAGACTGAGACCAGAATAATCAGTTTAGTACTTGTTATTTCTTTATTCATTAATTTAACGAAATTATCTCTTACACAGAAACACTAATATAGCTCGGGTTAACTCAGGGATAAATTAATCCGTGTTTCCCTGAAAGACACAAGATTCGAATATTGATTGTATCAGGGTTATTTAGTTCTTTAATGCATAAGGTCTGGCTATTCTGTTCTGCTTCTGTAATGAACCATCAACAACTCTCGGCATAATAGCATTGATTCGAACAAAAAATGATTCTGGAAAACCGATATAATGCTCCTTCTTACGTTTTTCAATCGCCCAGACAATTTCCTTTGCCACTTCTTCTGGCTCATCCATATTCATTTTTATGACTTCTGCCATTTCATAAACAGCAGCAGAATTTATGGCTGTTTTAACAGCTCTTGGTGCGATATAAGTCACATCAATACCCGTATCTTCCAGTTCCCTTCGTAAGCCTTGTGAAAAACCTCGTAAGGCGAATTTACTGGCTGAGTAGGCTGTAAACCATGCAAAGGCAATGCTTCCAAAAATTGATCCAATATTTACAATTTGTCCATAGTTTCGTTTATTCATTATAGGTAAAACATCGTGAGTCATCAGCATCGGTGCGATGGTGTTGATTTCAATGGTTCTTTGAATCGTAGTACTATCCTGCTGCATAAATGATCCAAAAGGATTGATTCCGGCTAAATTGATCAATATGTCAACACCTTGAAATGTATCCAATGTTGAGTCAATGACCTCCTGCCTGTCATTTGCGTTAGTGAGATCAGCAACGACAGTAATGGTCCGTTCTGGATTCAATGACAACCTGGTCTTTTCAAGTGCAATTTCATTCAAATCGACCAGAATCAATTTTGCGCCTGAAGCTGACAGTAATTTTGCAACGTGCGTACCCAGCCCGCCAGCGGCCCCTGTAAGTATGATTCGTTTATTATTAAAAGACATTGGATTCACCTGCTCATTTAAGTTTACTTTTAGCGATCGCCAGTTTTTCTGAGATCTCTTTTTGACGACCTTTATCAGCCAATGGGCGATCCGGTCTTGCTGGCGCAGACTGTGCTTTTTCAAGATACTTCACAGCCTTGTCGTATTGGCCTTCTTCCAGCATAAAATCTCCATAAAAATAATTAGGATCGATTCCATCTGGATTCACGGCCAACGCTTTCTGCAAGTATTCTTCGGCCTTGCTACTTTTACCAAAACCAACGGGCCAGCCCGGTACCTGATAGTAGAGCGACCCCAGTGAGGTATAAATAGAGCCATTCAATACTGTAGCATCAATCTTTTCCGCAGCCTCGAGCAGTTTTCTTGCTTCTTTGACTTTACCTAATGCGCCCAGTCCACCGGTAACGCCCGCTTGCGTACTCAATACAATAGCCAGCCAGACTTTTGGCTCTGCTTTTCCAGGCTGGGCCGCAACCAGTCCACGTGCTTTCTCTACCAGTGTTTCAAACACCTTTTTCTGTTCTTTTTTTGGTGTTTCATAGTTAGCCACAGCCCAGTCATGCTGGATATCCGCAAGTGTTGTTTCAGCATTCACTAAAACGGTCTGAGTGATCAGAAAAAGACCGATTAAAATAGAAGTAAAATTAGTTTTCATCGTTGGTACCCCCTAAAGTGGAATTGAGCGAAAAACATCGCCATAAAGTTTGTACATCATGTTCGCCATGTGAATAATCGCCAGTTGATCATTTTCATCTTCAACACGATTCATCAGCTTTTCGAAAAAATCCATATGGCTGATATCCAGTGAACCGTGTGAAGAGAGATAACTGAATGCATGATCAGATAAATTTAATGATTCTTTGATCTTGCCAGCCGCATTGGTCGCCAACTGAATACTGGTTCCTTCAAGAACCAGCACCATGCCAAAAAATGCGACAGGATTTCCACGCTGGATCGTGTCATAGGCATAGGCCACCATCAGTTCGGTTGCAGGTTTTGGCTGGCCATTTCTTACAGCCTCACTGTCAGCGCCACAGGCTTTAATATCATTGAGGATCCATTCCTGATGCCCAAGCTCTTCTTCAATATATTCTGCAATGGCATTCCGCAACCACTCTTTTTCTGAAGGAAGGCGGCTACCACAGGCCATCAATAACGGTGTTGTATGTTTAACATGGTGATAAGCTTCAGTGAGATAGGCTGTATAAGTTTCCAGCGAAATATTACCCTGAGCACCACGAATGAGCTGTTCAATATTTAACATCTCATCACGTGCAGAACGGGTCTCCTGCTGAAGATGATCAAAGAACTTGTCCATGTTGTACCTCATAAAGAGTTGAAATCTGGTTCATGTAGTAACGCTCGATGTCCTCACGCTTTGGACGGCCATTAGCGGTACTTTGTCCATTCGCGACTGTGAAAGGTTGATCAGCCACGATAAATTCTCTGATCTGTGCGTAATCCGGTAAATTCCGATTTGTAACAGCAAGCACCTGAATCATGGTTGAATTCAAATCTGCCGGCTCAATACCCGGTGTCGGCACCAGAACTGCGGTAAGAAAGGGTTGATCATTCCCCAGTACTGCAGCCTGTAAAATTGCACTGTTCGACTGCAACTCAGACTCAACCCACTCCGGAGAAATATTGCGTCCAAAGCTACTGATAATCCGATTGTTGATGCGACCCGTAACATACAGATAACCATCGTCATCGAGATAGCCCAGATCTCCGGTTGCAAGTTCTGATGATGTTGATCGTTGTTTATCATTCAGATAACCCGCGTAAGTTTGCCCCTTAACCACAATTTCGCCATCTTCTCTGATATGAACCTGATGATGGGATAACGGTTTCCCAACTGAGCCGATTCGATTTTGATCAGGTGTATTTACCGCCACCACAGAGCATGCTTCGGAAAGTCCGTATCCCTGATAGATGGGCAGACCGAGTCTTGCAGCCTTGTCAAGTAATGCTCGCCCGACTGGTGCGCCTCCTGCTGCGATATACCTGAATGAATCCGGCAACCGTTGCTCTCGGGCGAGCATCAGCAACAATTTAAGCAACTGTGGTGGGATTATCAGGGTGGTTGGTTGGCAACGATTTAGTGTTGTTGCCAACGGTTTCGGATCAATCTGGCTGGAACCAGACAGACCAAGTTCTGCTGCGGATGGGATGATGATCTGTGCACCTGCCAGGATGGGCGCATACACAGAACCGATATTCTCAAGCAAAGTCGATAAAGGCAATAAAACCAGCGCCCGATCATCAGCCTTTGCCTGTGCAGCAGAGGCTAGCGACTGGGCGACCGTTTCAATTTGTGTCAGTGGTAATTTAACCCCTTTTGGCATCCCTGTTGTACCAGAGGTGTAAGTGACCTTGCTGATCGGTTCTGCTTCACCAACCATCGTTCTTTTCGATGCTTGTCTTAGCTGAATCAGATGGTATTTCTGTCCTGCTATCTCAACTGTTGAAGCATTAACTGGATCAGTAAGACTTTGTATCCGCTGTGGTTGATCAGTGATCACATGATCAATTCCGGCATCGGTTAAGGCATGTAATAGCTGATCATCACTGAAAAATGTTGGCAGTGGAATATGACAAATCTTTGCTCGTATTGCGGCGAGATCAGCAATCACCCATGCCGGTGAATTCTCAAGTAATAAACCCAGTGTTGAACATGAATCAAGCTGCTGAGCCAAAACATCAACAGCCTGCTGAAGTACTTGCCAGCTTAACGACTGTGATAATGACCGAAGTGCAACAACATCAGGTTTTTGCTCGGCATGACGATGCACTGCCTGAAGTAGATTACTCATACATTATGTCACTAATTCAGAAGACTCGTGATCAAGATGAGCACGAAATTTCCTGCCCAATAAGGCGGTTCGTTGACAAAGATCTTCAAGTGAGCGATCGGTCTTTGCAACCCTGTCGAGAGAACTTTCTCCAACACGCAGATCACCCACACAGACCACCGGGTTATCATCATAGTAATGTCCCCAGTCCTGTCTTTCCTGCTCAGACAAATGATCAGCCGTGGCATCGGCCAATTCTGTGAGAGGCAGACCCATGCGACGAAATGCATTACGCAATCTGGGGACAGCCGTAAACACAACGTGAGTAAAACCGGCACTCACCATAAAAGTGTTTAAAGTCACGATCAGCCAACGAGCCTGGCCCGCATCAGAAGGAGCAAGATTACCGATCTCGATAATATTTCTACGGGGAGTT
>JALSSM010000276.1 GCA_026984275.1 Gammaproteobacteria bacterium | reverse complement strand
ATCGATTAGCCCTTTTGTTCCATTTTGGCCCAGGTATCACGAAGGGTGACAGTACGGTTGAATACCAGTTTACCTTCACGACACAGCTCTGAATCTGCACAGAAATAGCCTTCCCTTTCAAACTGATAAACAGCGCCCGGCACTGTTTTAGCGAGACCGGCTTCAACATAACAATGGGTCAGTGTTCTCAAAGACCGGGGATTTAGATGAACCATGTAATCCTCAACTTCTTTATCACTGTCCGGATGCGGATGGTTAAATAATCGATCATAAAGTCGTACTTCTGCTTTAACGGCATGTTCTGCAGAAACCCAGTGGATAACACCTTTGACTTTGCGACCTTCAGGTGCTGCACCCAGTGTGGCCGGATCATAGGTGCAACGTAGTTCTATGATCTCGTCATTGTTATCTTTTATGACTTCATCACAACGAATAACGTAGGCATTCCTGAGCCGTACTTCTTTATCTTTGACCAGGCGCTTGTACTTCTTGTTAGCACTCTCTCTGAAATCATCTTTGTCAATATAGATTTCGCGACTGAACGGGATGGATCTTGTTCCCATATTTTCATTTTGCGGATGCACGGGTGCAGTTAAGTCTTCGCTCTGCCCTTCCGGATAATTGGTGATCACAATTTTCAGCGGATTAAGAACGGCCATTGCTCGTGGCGCATTTTCATTCAGATCATCACGAATACAACTCTCAAGTATTTCCATCTCGACTGAATTGTCCGCTTTGGTCACACCGATACGATCACAAAACTCCCGAATGGCAGCAGGTGGGTATCCACGTCTGCGCATGCCTGATATGGTCGACATTCGAGGATCATCCCAGCCTTCTACAACCCCCTGCTCTACCAGTTGAGTTAACTTTCGTTTGCTGGTGATCGCATATTGCAGATTGAGTCTTGAGAACTCGATCTGTTGTGGATGGTTTTCAGTTTTCAGTGTCTCCAGGAACCAGTCATAAAGTGGACGATGATCTTCAAATTCCAGTGTGCAGATTGAATGTGTAATACCTTCAATCGCATCGGACAGACAATGTGTATAGTCATACATTGGATAAATACACCATTCACTCCCTGTCTGATGATGAATGACACCGTGACGAATACGATAGATTGCCGGATCACGTAAATTGATATTGGGCGAGGCCATATCGATTTTTGCACGCAGCAATTTTGAACCGTCAGGAAACTCTCCTGCTCGCATGCGAGCAAAAAGATCAAGGTTTTCTTCGACAGACCGATCACGATAGGGACTGTTTTTCCCGGGCTCAGTCAGGGTTCCGCGATATTCACGGATCTCCTCCGCACTCAGATCACAGACATAAGCATCACCCTGCTTAATCAGTTGTACAGCATAATAATAAAGTCGTTCGAAATAGTCCGACGCAAAGAACTGTCGATCACCCCAGTCAAAACCCAGCCATTGCACATCTTCTTTTATGGCATCGACAAACTCTTCGTCTTCCTTGTGCGGGTTGGTATCATCAAAACGCAGATTACACAGACCATTGTAATCCCGTGCCAGCCCAAAGTTCAGACATATTGATTTTGCATGACCGATATGCAGATAACCATTGGGCTCCGGTGGGAAACGAGTGTGCACACGGCCATCATTTTTTCCGGCCTTCAGATCAGCCTCGATAATATTGCGGATAAAGTTACCCGGTTTGATGGTTTCTTCGTTCATAAAGTATTTGCTTCCCGTTCTTCAATATATCGCAGTGCTTTGTCTATGCGACGTAAACTGGTTTCTTTACCGACAAGATGCAAAGTAATATCGATACTTGGTGAAGCCGCTCTACCAGTAACGGCCACACGTAAGGGTTGAGCCACTTTGCCCATTTTCAGATCAAGTGCAGCCGCCACATCGATCACACACTGATGAATGGCTTCAGGTGTCCAGTAGTCCAGTTTCTGAAGAACCGCTTTGCATTTTTCCAAGGCCTCACGCGCAACGGGACGCAGGTTTTTCTTTGCCGCTTTTTCATCAAATTCATCAAAATCCTGATAGAAAAAAGCGCTGACCTCAGCCATCTCTACCAGTGTTTTCGCTCTTTCCTGTTGCGCTTTCACCACTTCGACCAGGTCAGGCCCATCTGCAGGATCAATACCCAGATCACCCATATGAGGACTGACCAGTCGAGCTATGCGCGCCGGATCATCATTAATAATGTACTGCTGATTCAGCCATAACAATTTATCCGTGTCGAAACTGGCGGCGGCATTATTGACATCTTCAATATCAAACAGACTGATCATTTCATCCAGCGTAAAGATCTCCTGATCACCATGTGACCATCCCAGTCGAACCAGATAATTCAGCAACGCTTCTGGAAGGAAACCTTTGTCACGATATTGCATGACACTGACGGCACCGTGTCGTTTTGACAAACGTGATCCATC
>JALSSM010000275.1 GCA_026984275.1 Gammaproteobacteria bacterium | reverse complement strand
CATCACAAAGTTCAGGAGCAACTACGGTAATTTTTGCTTCTGCTTTCAGGAGTGTTCTTATTTTCCGTAATGCTACTTCGCCCCCACCAATAACCAGGCAAGGTTGGTTTTTCAGTTTTAAAAAGACAGGAAAATTGGGTGTGAACATGGCAAGGATTATACTGCTTTAAAGATGAGAAATACGGTTTTTTAGCTCTAAAGTTTGGCCTGAATTGACCGATAACTCCTTTAGTTACTCACAAATCATCGTGAATTTATTTTGAGGGATTTATAGTGGATTTAGCAACTCTTATCGGTTTTGTTCTCGCAGTAGGTATCATACTCGCGGCTATGGTCATGGGAGGGGGAATAGCCCCATTTATTGATATACCTTCTCTGCTGGTTGTAGGCGGAGGTACGATAGGTGCGGTAATGATGAACTTTACCTTAGGTCAGTTTTTAGGTGCGATCAAGGTAGCCTTGAAAGCATTGATGTTTAAAATCGATAAGCCTGAAGAGTTAATTGAGCAAGTTGTCGAAATGGCCAATGAAGCGCGTACTGGTGGGCTTTTAGCGCTGGAAGGCAAAGAAACCGAAAATGATTTTTTAGCCAAAGGTATCCAGTTAATGGTTGATGGTCACGAACCACAGGTCGTCCGTCAGACATTAAAGGCTGAAATGAATCAGGCTGCCGAAAGACACGAAAGTGGGATAACAATCTTTACCACAATTGGTGATATGGCACCCGCAATGGGGATGATTGGTACCCTTGTGGGCCTTGTCTTGATGCTGGGCAACATGAGTGATCCCGCCTCAATCGGGCCATCAATGGCGGTTGCTTTATTGACAACACTCTATGGAGCATTGATCGCGAATGTTTTCGCGATTCCTTTGGCGGGAAAATTATCCTTGCGTAAAGATGAAGAAGTCATGATCAAGTCAATGATTATTGATGCCGTTACGGGTATCCAAGAAGGGCGCAATCCTCGTGTCATAGAAGAGCTTTTGAGAACTTATCAGCATGGTTCAAAACGTCCCAAAGATGAAGATTAATTCAAGGCTAAAGGGGTAGATGAGTGGAAGAAGAAGACGAAGCGAAATGTGACTGTCCTTCGGGGATACCTGCATGGGTAATGACATTTGCCGATCTGATGTCACTGTTGATGTGCTTTTTTGTACTTCTGTTGTCATTTGCCGAGATGGATGTTCAGAAATTTAAACAGGTTAAAGGATCGCTAACCGAGGCATTTGGTGTACAAAGAGTTGTTTCTGCCAGTGAGATCCCTAAAGGAACCAGTCTAATCGCAGAAGAATTTAGCTCTGCAGCCCCACAGCATACATTGATCAATGAAGTACGCCAGGTGACAACAGATGATACCAAGCAAACGCTGGAATTTACTGATGCACTGGAAAAGTCAGAAAATCAAGACGTAGAAGGCCAAAAGCAGAAAGAAGAGATCAGTGAAAAGACTGCAGAAGATAGTCTTAAACTGCAAAATGCGTTGGCTGAGGAAATAGAAAAAGGTCTGGTTGAGATCGAGACACAGGCGGGTGCAATCATTATTCGCATCAGTGAAAAAGCATCATTCCCATCGGGTGCCGCTAAGATCAGAAAAGGGTTTATTCCGGTGTTGAAGAAACTTCGCGTTGCCTTATCAGAGGTCGAGGGGAGTGTCATTGTAGCAGGACATACGGATGATCGGCCCATCAAAACAGCCCGATTCAGGTCGAATTGGGATTTGTCAGCCTCAAGAGCAGTTTCCGTGGTACATGAATTGCTTAAAGAAAAGATAATCCCTGAAGATCGTTTTATCGTTGAAGGTCATGGTGATGCACATCCTATTGTACCCAATGATACACCTGAAAATCGGGCCAAGAATCGCCGTGTGGAATTGACAATCGTCCAGAAAAACGATGCAAATACTGAAACAGAGATGAGTGTTGCAAAACCTGAGGTAGAGCGGGAAATCCCGAAACAGGATCCGGAAAGTTCAGAACCTGATCCATTAGATGAAATAACAGTAGGCTAAGGATAATAAATATTATGAAAGAAAGAAGAAGGTTTTACCGGATTGATGATAGTGTCATCTTGAATTACATGCCTTTTCCTGAGGAAGAGATAGATGACACTATTTCCAGGATGGAAATGTTGGACTCCCAACATAAACTATTACAGAATTCTTTGGGTAGTATTGAACTCAGGTTAGATTTTTTGCTGCAGGAAATTGCTGAGCCCCTGCCAGAAATTGCAGAAGCCCTAAAAATTATCAACCGCAAGCTTTGTATTTTAAGTCAGATCGAAGGCCCCACGACTGAGTCTGTTTTAGGTTTAAATGCGGAATCAATGGACACTGAAATACATGAAGTTAATCTGAGTGGAAGTGGGCTTGCATTCTCTTCACCAACAAGCTTTTCTCATGGCGAAACGATGGATCTTGAATTTGCTTTATTGCCTGAATACTACAATGTTAGAGCCATTGGTAAAGTAGTAGATTGTCGAGAGAATCACGAGACTGAGTCTGAGATAAAATATCAGGTGGCTGTTGATTTTATCTATCTAAGAGAAGCGGATAGAGAGTTCATTGTCGCTCATATTTTGAAAAAGCAGGGTGAAGAACTAAAAAGCCAGAGAGAGTCACGCGAGAATGAGGAAATTGATCTGGAGGCGGTGGCTGGTTAGAAATAGATGCCAGGTGCAAACGATTCGTTTACACCTGGAAAATATCTAAGCGAATATTAACCTTCGTCAGATACAGCGTCTTTAACAGCTTCCTTAGTCGCATCAGCTGCGTCAGCCGCTTTTTCTTTTGCGCTATCAACCATATCTGAAGCGGCTTCTTTCGTTGCATCAACGGCATTGGAAGCAGCATCCTTAGTTGCATCCACAGCACTGGAAGCGGCATCTTTAGCACTTTCGGCAGCACTATCCGCAGCCTCTTTAGCTTTGTCACAACCAGTCAGAGTCAATGCTGCAGCCATCAGTAATAAATAGATAAATTTTTTCATAGCTTCCCCCCTTGAGAGAAATATAGGTAGTTAAAAGAAACAGTTTACTTTACTGTCCCTGAATTACAACTTGGGGACAGTCACTCCGGTTTGACCCTGATATTTCCCATTCCTGTCCTTATAAGATGTTTCACAAATTTCATCTGCACCGAGAAATAAAACCTGTGCAACGCCTTCATTGGCATAAATTTTTGCAGGAAGTGGCGTTGTATTGGAAAACTCCAAAGTGACATGTCCCTCCCATTCAGGTTCCAGCGGAGTCACATTGACAATGATACCACAACGAGCATAAGTCGATTTACCCAGACAGATTGTCAGTACATCTCTTGGTATGCGGAAATATTCGACGGTTCGCGCCAGCGCAAAAGAATTGGGTGGAATAATGCAGACATCAGATTTGATATCGACGAAACTATTCGGATCAAACTCTTTTGGATCAACGACAGCTGAATTGATATTGGTAAAAATCTTGAATTCATCAGCGCAGCGGATGTCATATCCGTAGCTGGATGTCCCATAAGAAATCATACGGCCATTCTGACCTTTACGGATCTGATCGGTCTCGAAGGGTTCTATCATGTTCTGTTCTTCCACCATTCGGCGGATCCACTTGTCGGATTTAATGCTCATCGTTATCCTTTATTTATTCTCAATGACTATTTTGGGCATTTTAGCGGAAAAATCTTTCGGTTTTCTGGAGATTTCTGCAGCCACCTGGCGGGCAATCATTGTAAATGAGTTTGTTACAGGAGATTCTGGTTCTGAAATTACAGTCGGCTCACCCTGATCGACTCCTTCCCGGATCTCAATCGATAGTGGGATCTGGCCGAGCAGAGGAATGCCATAGCGATCAGACATTTTTTCACCACCACCACTGCCAAAGATGGCTTCCTCATGACCACATTTTGAACAAATGTGTGTACTCATATTCTCGATCACACCCAGAACTGAGACTGAGACTTTCTCAAACATTTTTAATGCTTTGTTTGCATCGATCAGAGAAATGTCCTGAGGCGTCGTGACAATAACGGCACCAGTGACAGGAATGTTCTGACACAGGGTGAGCTGTATGTCACCGGTACCCGGAGGTAGATCGATGACCAGGTAATCAAGATCCCCCCAGTTAGAGTCATTCAGTAATTGCTGCAGGGCCGAAACGGCCATTGGGCCTCGCCAGATGACTGGAGAATCATCTGAGTCCAGCATATGACCCATTGAAATACATTGAATGCCATGTGCTTCCATGGGTTCCAGTGTCTTTCCATCAGTGGATGCTGCTTTACCATGGCAACCGAGCATGGTCGGCAGACTGGGACCATAAATATCGGCATCCATCATGCCTACTTTTGCACCTTCTTCTTTAAGGGCAAGTGCCAGATTGACCGCGACAGTCGATTTTCCAACGCCACCTTTTCCTGAGCCTACAGCGATAACATTTTTGACACCTTTAAGTGCGTTGACATTTTTTTGTACCGCATGAGATTGTATTCTGGATGTCACGTTGATCAGAACATCTTCGGCCGTTGTTCTATGTTTTAATAATGAGTTCAGTTCTTCGGCGATCGTGTGTCGAATCCCTTCTACGGGAATACCCATTTCAAGATCAACCTTAACAAGCCCATCTTTGATTGAGATATCCCTGACTATGTGACCAGAAACAGGATCAGTTTCAAGAATGGGCAGGTTGTACTCGGAGAGAACGGACTCAATAACTTCTTTTGTGATTTCAGACATTTTGTGAGGGTCATTCGGCGATTAAAAACCAACATTCTACACCATTTTCCTTCATGAGAGAGTGATGTCGTGATACCTTATGCAGAATCACATTAACTGTAATAAACATGACAAAAAAACAAAGAAAAATACTGGTGACCAGTGCCTTGCCTTATGCTAATGGTCCAATTCATCTTGGGCACCTTGTGGAATATATCCAGACAGACATTTGGGTGCGTTTTCAGAAAATGCGAGGACATTCCTGTTATTACGTTTGCGCTGATGATGCACATGGAACACCCATTATGTTGCGAGCCCAGCAGGAAGGTATTACCCCAGAACAACTGATCGAACAGGTCAGCAAAGAGCATCAGCGTGATTTTGCCGGATTTTCCGTGGGCTTTGATAATTATCACAGCACGCATTCACCTGAAAATAAAGAACTGGCTGAGGCTATTTACCTGAAGTTACGTGATGAAGGTCATATTGATCGACGGGTGATCAACCAGGCTTATGATCCGGAAAAAGAAATGTTTCTGCCGGATCGTTTTGTTCGTGGTGAATGTCCGAAATGTGGTGCAGCCGATCAGCCCGGAGATAATTGTGATGTTTGCGGTACGACATACGATCCTCTGGAACTGAAAAATCCTGTTTCTGTGATCAGTGGTGCGACACCGATAAAAAAGGACTCTGAACATTTTTTCTTCAAAGTTACGGACTTTGAAGACATGTTAAAAGACTGGATGAAGGCTGGACACCTACAACCTGCGATTGCCAACAAGCTGGAAGAGTGGTTTGAGATCGGTCTGAATGACTGGGATATTTCCAGAGACAAACCGTATTTTGGTTTTGAGATCCCCGATGCGCCGGGTAAATACTTTTATGTCTGGCTGGACGCGCCGATTGGTTATTTTGCCAGTTTCAAAAACCTCTGCGACAGGACTGGCCTCGATTTTGATGAATACCTTGCAGCTGATAGTGATGCCGAGCTTTACCATTTTATCGGCAAAGATATTATTCGCTTTCATGGTTTGTTCTGGCCTGCATTATTATCTGGTGCGGGAATGAAAACGCCTACTGCAATCTTTGCTCATGGTTTTCTGACCGTTAATGGCCAGAAAATGTCTAAATCACGGGGCACGTTTATCAAGGCAGAAACCTACCTTAACCATCTGAATCCGGAGTATTTACGTTATTATTTTGCCGGAAAACTTGGAAGCGGGATTGATGATATTGATCTGAGCCTGGAAGATTTTCAACGACGGGTAAATTCTGATCTGGTGGGCAAGGTTGTCAATATTGCCAGTCGTTGTGCCGGGTTTATTACTAAGCGGTTTGATGGAAAGCTGGGATCTGAGATAGAGAATCCAGATCTGATTCAGGCAATAATCGATGCCGGAGAGAGCATCGGCCAATCATACAAAGATCGTGAATACTCACGGGCAATGCGTGAGATCATGATATTGGCTGATCAGGTCAATCAATATATTGATGATCGAAAGCCCTGGGTGGTCGCGAAGCAAGAAGGTGCTGATGCGGAACTACAGACGATATGCACCACGGGTCTGAATGGTTTCCGAATTTTATTGTCTTATTTGAAACCAGTTCTGCCTGTAATGGCAGAAAAAGCTGAGGCATTTTTAAATATTGATCCTCTGAACTGGGATAGCATTGATCAACTTTTACTTGATCACGAGATTAACAAATTCAAACCGTTAATGACTCGTGTTGAGGAAAAAGCTATAAAAGCGATGATCGAGGATAGTAAACAGACGATGGAAAACACGCCGCAAAAAACAGTTTCCGCCATGCTTGAAAAGGACCCCATTGCTGAAGAAATCAGCTTTGATGATTTTGCAAAAATTGATCTGCGGATCGCAAAAATTGTCAAAGCCGAACATGTGGAAGGCGCGGATAAATTGTTACGACTAACGCTGGATATTGGTGAAGAACGCAATGTTTTTGCAGGCATCAAATCGGCCTATCAACCGGAAGATCTGGAAGGAAAACTGACCGTGATGGTTGCCAATCTTGCTCCAAGAAAAATGCGTTTTGGACTTTCCGAAGGTATGGTGCTTGCTGCCGGTCCTGGAGGTAAGGATTTGTTTGTCCTGCATCCTGATGAAGGCGCTCAACCGGGTATGCGAGTGAAATGATCACAAATGGCCTGGAACAGAGTTCGGGAATCGTTTTTCTCAGCACTGTTCTGGTTAATAATCTGGTACTTGAATGGCAACTTGCACTGAGTCCATTCTTTGCCACTTCACGTCGAGTTGATGTAGCGACCGGCATGGCCATTGTGAGCATAGTTGTGATGACGGCTGCAGCGCTGATCAGTTTTCTTGTCTATCATCATCTTTTAGAGCCATTGAAACTGACTTATTTATCTTTGTTGATTCTGGTTTTTACATTGGTAGTCCTGATGCAAGCTGCACAATGGTTACTGCAAACCCTGTGGCCAAATATGTATGAAAAATACGGTGTTTTTATTCCACTTCTGATGCTGAATAGCTCGGTACTGGCTGTCGTGTTGTTAATGCTGGAATCGGTTGATTCTTTTGGTATGGCTTTTGTGTTCAGTTTGGGAACTTCTGCGGGTTTTGGTCTTATACTGATCATTTTTGCTGGTTTACGAGAACGACTGGAACAAATTGAGAATACCCCTCAGGCCTTCAAAGGAATTCCGATCACGTTGATCACTCTGGGCATTCTGTCGATGGCCTTTTCAGGTTTCTGATGTTGCTTTCTCTTTTTGTCGGCCTGTTTTTTGCCATTGTGGGAGGCTTGTTGTTGAGAATTGAAAATAGCTCTTCTCATCGTGAACCCATTCTTACGGAATTAATTGATCAGTTACTCCCTCAAACCCAGTGTAGAGAATGCAGTTATGATGGTTGCCGTCCTTATGCTGAAGCAATCAGTTCGGGCAAAGCAGCGATCAACCAATGTCCACCGGGCGGAGAGGCAACAATTGATCAGCTGGCGAAACTACTGGGTCGTGAGGTTATTCCTTTGAATCCTGATCACGGCATCCACAGGCCTTTTCGACTGGCCATGATCGATGAAGATCAATGCATAGGTTGTACTAAATGTATTCAGGTCTGTCCTGTAGATGCGATCCTTGGCGCGGGAAAACAAATGCACACGGTGATTACGGAATATTGCACGGGCTGTGAACTTTGTATACCTCCTTGTCCGGTTGACTGCATTGATATGATACCTCCGGGAGATAATGAAAGATCTGCATAAATTTCCCGGTGGTTTGCATCTTGAAGGTTTCAAGCAGTTAACCTGTGAACTTGAAACATTACCCGCCATTATTCCTGAGCGTTTAGTCTTTCCATTAACACAACATATCGGTAGCCGATCAATTCCTGTCGTACAAATTGGCGAATATGTTTTGAAGGGACAATTAATTGCTCGCCCTGGTTCTTATGTCAGTAGTGCGATCCATGCTTCCAGCTCAGGTGTAATAGAAGACATTGGAATACACCCGATAGCAGATGGAACAATGGGTGAATGTATTGTGATAAAGACAGATGGTAAAGACCTTTGGGGTGAAAAAATGCCTCCGTTAGATTATCTGAAAAACTCTGCGGAGATTCTTGAACAACGGATCACAGATTCTGGAATTATCGGTATGGGTGGTGCGGGCTTTCCCTCACATGTAAAAGTGATCGAAGGTGCGGATGAAAAAGTGGACACTTTAATTATCAATGGTGTCGAATGTGAGCCTTATATTACCTGTGATGACCGATTGATTCGGGAGAGGCCAGAGGAAATCCTGACGGGTACAAAAATCTTGCAAAAAATAACAGGTGCGAAGGAATGTGTGCTTGCTGTTGAAGATGATATGCCAGCATCCTATAAGTCGCTGATTGATGTGGCTGACACTAAGGATCTAAACATAGTAAAAGTCCCTGCCATATACCCTGCCGGGGGTGAAAAACAATTGATCAGAACCCTGACCGGGAAGTGGGTACCTTCACACGGATTACCCATTCAGCTTGGGGTACTGGTTCAAAATGTTGCGACAGTGGCCGCTATTTTTCGAGCTGTCGCTGCAGGTGAACCTCACATTTCCCGTATTGTTACTGTGGCTGGAGAATTAGACAATCCTCGAAATATTGAGGTGCTGAATGGTACACCCGTTGGTGAGCTATTGGAAAACTTTCAGAGCAAACCGATAGAAAATAAACAGACGATCACTTTTGGCGGGGGCATGATGGGAAAAGTCATCGAAACTGATCAGGTTCCTGTCTTGAAGAAAACCAGTTGTGTGCTTGTCCAGACACAACAATTACCGAAAAAGGAAGTAAGCTGTATTCGATGTGGTGATTGTATCGATGTTTGTCCTGAAAAACTGCAACCACAGATGCTGGTTGCTATGGCAAAAAAAACTGATCTGGATTCACTCAGAGAATACCGGCTTTTCGATTGCATTGAGTGCCGTTGTTGTGATCAGGTCTGTCCAAGCCATATTCCTCTGGTACAGAATTTCCAGAATGCCAAAGCGGTGATCACTGAACAGGATGATGCAAGACGACGCGCTGAAAAAAGTAAGTCTCGTTATCTTGCAAGAAATCGACGTCTCGAACGTGAAAAAGAAAAAAAGTCCAGCCATAAGAAAAAATCATCCATAGTGCCAGATAAAAACGATCTACAGGCAGAGGTTCTGGCCGCGATTAGACGATCAAAAGCGAAAAAGAGCAGAAAGATTAAATCTGCCCAAAAATCTTCTTAATAAGCATTCTTCTGGTTAAGAAAAACAAAGATGGTTCGGAATATAATCCGGATATCAAGAAGAATTGACCAGTTGTTAATATAAAAGATATCGTATTCGACACGCTTCTGAATCTTTTCTTCGGTATCCGTTTCACCGCGCCAGCCGTTGATTTGTGCCCAGCCTGTGATGCCTGGTGTCACTTTATGGCGCACAGCATATTTTGAAACCTGCTCCTGATAGAGCTTACCTGCCGCTTTGGCCATGGTTGCGTGGGGCCGTGGCCCAACAATCGACATTTCGCCCCTGAGGACATTTATAAACTGTGGTAGTTCATCCAGGCTTGTGCGTCTTAGAAAAGCACCAAAACGAGTCACGCGGGGATCATTTTTCGTCGTAAGTTTCTCAGCATTTTCATCTTGCATGTCAGTACGCATGGTGCGAAATTTCAGGACTTCTATCAGCTGGTTATTAAAACCATAACGTTTTTGTTTGAAGAATACTGGTCCGGGGCTGTCTAACTTAATCCCCAGGGCGATGAGCAACATAACTGGAGAAATCATCAATAAAATCAGAGCTGATAATGATTTATCAAGCACTGTTTTGGCGATTGAGTCCCAACCAGAAATGGGTTTGTCAGAGATATTCAGGACGGGTAAACCACAATAATCGGAGAAAGAATGGTTTAACAAGTTAAAGCCAACCATATCAGGTGATAGACGAATATCAACAGGTAATTCTTCAAGTTTTGCTATGATTTCCTGCATGCGTTTTTCCGCCGACCATGGTAATGCAATAATCACATCATCCACCCTGTGTTCCCTTACATACAGGACTAAATCGTTCACTGTTCCCAGTACTGGACTATTGCCGATACGAGTAGGTACACGTGAGAATCGATCTTCAAAAACACCAATAACATGCATCCAGGGTTCCTTTTGCTGATCAATGACTTCCAGCAAACGAGTACCATGCTGTTCGGCACCGATCACAGCTATATTTCGACTGATCTTTCCCTTCTGCCCCCATTTTTGTAGAACAAAATAGTAACAAATCCTCAGAAAAACCATCAGACCCAATGAGCTAAGAAACCAGGTTACTGTCCAGACACGAGAAAACTCGTCAGTAATTTTAAATACGAAAGCCAGAGATAACAGGAAACTAAACAGCATAGATTCGAGCAAAACGATTTTTCCAATTTTGGACTCTGGTCGGGTGAGCGAGCGGAAACGGTACAGACCAGCATTATAGAAACTAATCAGTGTCATACTGACACTGATGGCCATAGCACCTAAATAAAGCGAGAAGATGGGATAGGCTTCTGGAAGATAAAGGAAAAATATCAGGATCCCTGTACCAAAAATTATAGTGGCATCAAGCAGTGCAACAATTCCAGACGTTATACTGGGTGAGAATGGTATACTTTTTGCGGTCTTAGATTTCTGTTTCTGGTTGTAATTAAGTTTGTTTTCCTGATGATGAATAATTTTATTGTTGTTAACGTCCATTTCGGTCCCCGACTTCTTTCCTGGAGGATTATTTCAGTTAAGTCCCTTCACTTACCGATTAATCTTTCAAGCAAACGCTTATTTAGACCGTTAAGTATAACACAAGACATAAATAATTTGACAAATACTGCTAAATACCATGTTCTAAGCCAATTATATGACGTATAAAAAATCTTCCTTAAAGATTATTCACTGTTTCAGATCACCTATTGGTGGATTGTTCAGACATGTATGCGATCTTGTGCGCGGCCAGGTTGCAGAAGGTATGTCCGTTGGAGTGATTTATGATGCATCGACGGAGGATG
>JALSSM010000274.1 GCA_026984275.1 Gammaproteobacteria bacterium | reverse complement strand
ATTAGAATGGCAATACAAAATATGAGCGGTCCAAGACCAGACTATTCAAAGTACATGGATCTGAATGAAGGATGGATCGATAGAAGAATATTCTGGGAAAAGGATATTTATGAGCAAGAACTTTATCAAATTTTTGCCAGGGCGTGGTTATTTATCGCACATGAATCGCAGATACCTAATCCGGGTGATTTTCTAACGACCTATATGGGAGAGGACAATGTCATTGTCACTCGTCAGAAAGATAACTCCATTAAAGCTTTTCTGAATTCGTGCCCCCACCGCGGTAACAGGGTATGTTTTGCAGATGCCGGTAATACACGTCGCTTTGTTTGTAACTATCATGGCTGGTCCTTCGATCAGGCTGGTGAATTACAAGGTGTGCATGAAGAATATTGCTACGACGAAGGTGATCTAGATAAGACAAGTTGTGGGTTAAAACAGGTTGCTCAACTCGACACATACAAGGGACTTGTCTTTGCCACTTTTGATGAAGAAGCGCCAGGGTTAGAAGAATACCTGGGGGACTTTCGTTGGTATCTGGATATGTTACTCGATAATGAAGAAGGTGGTACCGAATTAATCGGTGGCTGTATCAACTCAGTGATTGCTGCTAATTGGAAGTTTGGTGTAGAGAACTTTATCGGTGATGCTTACCATGCGGGATGGACACATGATTCTGGTGCGCGGGCTATGAACAATGGACAACCTTTCCCTGCTATCGATATGGAAAACTCATATCACGCTAGTATCAATGGACATGGTTGGGAGTTTGGCATGGAAGGTGTTGGTGATATTTTTCTTTTGGGCCGGCCCAGAGTGATGGAATACTACAACGATATCCGACCTAAAATGGCAGAAAGGTTGGGAGAAGTCCGATCAAAAATCTTTGGTTCAGTGGCTTCCTGTTCAGTCTTTCCGAACATGTCGTTTTTACCAGGAATTCACACACTAAGAACTTGGCTACCCAAAGGCCCAGGTGAGCTGGAATTACGTACCTGGGTGATCGTTAATAAAAACATGCCTGATGAAATTAAAGATGAAATTACCAAAGGTGTTATGTGTACATTTGGTCCAGGAGGTGCTTTTGAAATGGATGATGGTGAAAACTGGGAAAATTGTACAAAGGTCAATTCCGGTGTCGTCGCCAGGCATGAGAAGTTACATTACCGTTGCGGCATTGGTCGCAAAATCGAAAATCCGGAAATTCCAGGTACGATCTACCGCGGCCAATATAATGATGCAAACCAACGGCTATTCTATAAGCGATGGTGTGACATGATGAATGCTCAATGCTGGGCTGATATGCCCGTGCGTAAGCAAAAGCTGGCAGGACTCGAAACCAGAGACGTTCATCATACTAAAGTTGCCTGAAGGAGAAAATAGT
The DNA here is from genome assembly GCA_026984275.1 of Gammaproteobacteria bacterium. Taxonomy (GTDB): domain Bacteria; phylum Pseudomonadota; class Gammaproteobacteria; order CAJXQU01; family CAJXQU01; genus CAJXQU01. The sequence continues at coordinate 9,951 of JALSSM010000274.1, read as the reverse complement.
TATGACACAAACAGCTTATTTCCAGGAGCAAAGTACAGGTGTGGCTTCGTTTGAGATTATCAGTGAAGTTGAACAAACACTTTATCGGGAAGCGCGCATACTTGACGAAGAACGTTATAAAGAATGGGTCGATATGATGACTGATGATGTCCATTATTTTATGCCAGGTTTGCAAACACGTTATCGAAAAGACAAGACGGATTACGAAAATAATTTATCTTATATGGCCTTCTATAATGATAATAAAGAAGAGTTATTAAAACGTCTTGCGCGATTAGAAACCGGTACCGCCTGGTCTGAAGATCCGGCTACCCGTTATTGTCATTTGATTACGAATGTCGAAGTTGAGTTGACTGAAGATCTGGATGAATATCTGGTTTATTCGAATTTTCTGGCTTATCGAAATCGAAATGAGCGGGATGAAGATAGTCTGATCGGAATGCGTAAAGACCTCTGGCGTCGCGTGAAAGGACAATTAAAGCTGAAAAAGAGAAGGATTATTCTTAAGCAAAATATGCTGATTAGTAAAAACCTGAATGTTTATTTCTGATCTGTATCAATAAAGGAAAGCATATGACAAAGAGCAGCAATGAAAAAATGGCAGACTTGGTTAATGTAAAGGCTGGCGTTCAGAAACACCAGATACATAATGATGAGGCACTTTTCGCGCTTGAAATGGAAAAGGTATTTGGCCGTAGCTGGTTATTCCTGACCCATGAATGTTCAATTCCCAATGCAGGTGATTATATCACTACGCGGATGGGACTTGATGAGGTCATTGTGGTACGGCAAAAGGATCAATCGATTAAGGTATTTCTAAATGTATGCCGTCATCGCGGTGTACGTCTTTGTGTTACTGATGCAGGGAATGCGAGAGGTTTTGTCTGTAATTATCATGGTTGGAGTTATGGCGCTAATGGTGATCTGCAAGGCGTACCTTTTGAAGAAGCTGTTTATAAAAATCGACTTGATAAGTGTAAAAATAGCCTGCATGAAATAGCACGAGTTGAAAGTTATCACGGGTTTGTATATGGCTGTTTAGATCCTGATGCGCCAGATTTGAAAGACTATCTGGGGGATTTTGCCTGGTATCTCGATATCTGGATGGAAGAAAGTGGCGGAATCGAGCTGATTGGTCCACCAGCGCGTTGCTTCATCCATGCCAACTGGAAAGTACCTTCAGAAAATTTTGTCGGTGATGCCTACCATGTTGGATGGACTCATACTTCTGCACTTCGATCAGGTCAGTCAGTCTTTGCCCCGCTTGCCGGAAATACAGCATTGCCTCCGGAAGGTGCAGGCTTACAGGTAACGTCTAAGTATGGCCACGGACTAGGTGTTTTATTTGATGCTTATGCCGGCGTTAATGGTGCAGAGATGATAGAAGATTTGATGGCATGGGGAATGGCCAAATATGCAAAACTTGAAAAGAAACTTGGTGAGAAACGAGCACGATTGTATAAGTCACATTTGAACGGAACGATCTTTCCTAATAATAGTTTTCTCACAGGATCAGGTGTGTTTAAGGTCTGGCAACCACATGAGCCGACCAAAACGGAAGTGTACACCTGGGCAATGGTCGAGAAAGATATGCCAGATGAGCTAAAAGAAAGAATCGCAAAATCTGTACAAAGAACTTTCGGTATTGCTGGATACTGGGAGTCAGAAGATAACGATAATATGGAATCAGAATCTCATATGGCCGGAGGAACTATTGCCAAGGAAAAAGTCCTGAATGCTCAGATGGGGTTAGGCGGTGACTTCCAGGATCCAGACTACCCTGGTCTGGTAGGTGAATCTGCAATCGGAGAAACATCTTATCGGGGTTATTACCGTTTTTACAGAGATCTCATTTCCTCTTCCAGTTGGGAGGAAGTTAATGAAAAAAGTGAAAACTGGGTGGAAGATCTGATCGGAGGTAAAAGTAATGTCTGACAATACCGACGATAAAAGATTTGAGAAATGTGTCGATGATAAAATGCTCAGAGAAGTTGAGCATTTTATGCTGAGAGAAGCGCGTCTGCTTGATACCGAACAATTAAAAGAATGGTATGAACAAATGGTTTCCCCGGAGATTCGGTATGTTGTGACCTGTACGCAACTCAGGAACAGGAATGAGCGAAGGTATACATTGCCGGATAAGGTTTATATTTATGATGATAATTACCAGCAGTTGGGGGTTCGAGTTACACAGTTTTATGATCCACAACACTGGCGAGTCGATCCACCAGAACAATATTGTCGTATGGTGACAAATATTGAAGCTTTTGAAACAGACAATAAAGATAAAATTTTCGTTCGTAGTAATTGTCTTGTTACTCGCGCACGCCGTGCTTATGAGGTTGATCAGTTTTTTTACACGAGAGAGGACCTATTAATAAGAAGTGAGCAAGGAAATTTGACCTTGTTAAATCGAACAATCGATTATCCGGAACGTTCAGTACAAGGTCGTAACATGCTGATCTTACTATAAGTAGAAATCTGAAAAAGAGGAAGGCTTAGTCATGCAATATACACGAGATACAGCAAAACAGTGGGCTCAGGAAACCATCAAAGATTTTTATATGTGCCCGGTTTCTCCAATAACAAATGATCTGAAATTCGATGAGAAAGGCTTAAGAGAGAACATGGATGCTTTTGTCGAGATGGGTATCAACGGGTTGGTGGTCGGTGGTTTTATTTCCGAGTGCTGGAATGTGACCCTCTCCGACTGGATGCGTTATCACGAGATTGTGGCAGATGCGAATAATGGGCGTATGGATCTATGGTCGATCATCCTTGATCCCAGTGTCCATCAGGCATTGGAAAAAATGGCCTTTGTTGAAAAACTTGGTTTCAGTGGAGTTGAAGTTATAAACCCTGTTGTACAACTTCGAACGGACGATGAAGTTTTTAATTTTTTTAAATATCTGACTGATCACAGCGATCTGGCCGTTTGTTTGTACAGAACACCGGTATCGGGAAAAGTGCTCGGTTGGGAATTAATGGAACGTCTGGTTGATCTGGACACCGTCGTAGCCGTCAAGCAAGGTGTTATGGTTCGTGCAGAAACGCTTAAGCTTCGAAGTATTCTACGCGATGACTTTATTGTCTCTGATCCTTTCGAATCATTTTTTCTTGATGATTTACGTCATGGTGGACAGGTTATTTTTGGCGAATTATCTTACATACTTTATGGTGAAAAAAGGCACCTGATGCGTGAGTATATGGATCTGGCCAAGTCTGGTCAGTGGGAAGAGGCTTATGCGAAATGGGATGCACTAACACCCATACGTGAATACTATAACGATGTCTTTTTATGGGATATTGCTAAGACGGCAACCTATGCCAGTGCATTGGCCAACATGAAGATCTGGTTCGAGGCCATCGGACTCAAAGCAGGTCCTATTCTGCCACCTGTTGAGCAGCCGACTGAACAGCGAAAGATTGAGATCTTTGAAAATTTAGAAGCGTTGGGTGTTGTCAGATAAGGTTTGATCAAAATGACAAAAAGTTATCATGTTTGTATCCATGGTGCAGGTGGGCTCGGTTCTGTCATTGGTGGTTATCTAGCGCAAACAGGTCAGAAAGTGACCTTAATTGGACGCCAACCACATATGGATGCGATCAATAAAGACGGGTTGCTGATCCAGGGTATTCGTGGAAATGTTCTGATCAAAGATAACCTTAGCGCGGTGACGCGGCCAGAAGATGTGGAAGGTGAGATTGATTACTATATTTTATTGACTAAGGCCAAAGGTGCAACATCTGCACTTAATGATGCAAAGGTGCTGCGCGGTCAGGTTGTGACTGCGCTAACCTTACAAAATGGTATTAATAAAGAAGCCGCTTTGCAGCAGGCCTTTGGCAAAGAGAGCATCATCGGCGCTTCTATTATGGAGGCCGCCTATCTGGCCGAACCGGGTATTGTTCAAAATAGTATGACGGTCCCAACGACCGCTTATTTCGGCGAGTTGGAAAAAGGTAGTTCATCCAGAACAGAACGACTTGCAGAATTGTTTAATGAAGCTGGGTTAGGCGCAAAATCGGTTGTAGATATCCAACATGTTCTGTGGGAAAAAATTGTCCAGGTCGGTGGTGCATCGGCCTGGTCCGCAAGCACGCTTTCGGGTATGCCGAATCTTGACTATGGTGATGGTCTGAGTGTGAGAGCTGGTGCTGAGCACTATGTCACGATAGCAAAAGAGCTGCTGGAGCTTTATAAAAAGATGGGATACAAGCCACAGAATTTTTATACGCCCATTTCGAGACTGGTTGAAATAGATAATGCTGATTTTGAAGATGCTGTCAAAATGATGATGGAGATGGGTAAACAATTAAGAGATAAAAATACCACAAATAAATTACGAACCTCCATGCACGAAGACATTCTGGCAGGAAGAAAGAGTGAAGTTGATGTGATTTTGAAACCACTTTGTGATGCCGCTCAGAAGCATATGGTTCCGGTACCTACTTTTATGGGTGCTTATCGTGTCATTAAAACACTGGATGGATATCTAAACTAAACGAAATTCAACAAGGGACTGATAAAATTGGAGTGAAGTATGAACGATATGGATCAATTGGTGGACATTGAAAATTCAACACAATCCAAAAAGATCTTCCTCGATCAGGACATTTATGAACAGGAACAGGAACGTATTTTTGGCCGTTGCTGGTTATTTCTTGCGCATGAGTCGTTAATCCCAAAAGCTGGCGATTTTATGACGACCACAATGGGAGAGGATCCTGTCATTGTCGTACGGCAAAAAGATGGGTCAACAAAAGCATTCATCAATTCGTGCACGCACCGAGGCAATAAAGTTTGTTCTGCTGAGAGTGGCAATGCGCGATCATTTGTCTGTAATTATCATGGATGGGTATTTGGTTCTGATGGAAGCCTGATCGACGTTCCTCTAAATGAACGTTGTTACCATGGAACAATCGACAAATCTACACATGGATTACCAGGAATAAGAGTCGAAAGTTACCGCGGATTTTTATTTGGATGCTTTGATCAAGATGCACCACCATTGGATGAGTTCCTGGGGGATTTTGGTTGGTACCTGGATACCTGGATGGTGGGCGCTGGTGGTGGTGTAGAATTGATTGGGCCTGCCATGAAATCGATTCTGAATTGTAACTGGAAAGTGCCGGCGGAAAACTTTGTGGGTGATGCTTATCATGTAGGCTGGACTCATGCCGCTGCACTTGAGGTTCTTGGTGGAGAACTGGCAGGACTGGCAGGTAATCAGGCGGATATGCCATATGATGATCTGGGTTTGCAGTTCACAACGCGTTTTGGTCACGGGTTCGGTGTGATCAGACATGCTGCTGCTTCGATACATGTCAAGCGAGAAGGCTACGATAAGTTTCTTCGGGACACACTTCCTGCAGTGGCTGAAAATTTAGGGCAAGCCAGAGCCGATCTTTATGATGGTCACTGGAACTGCACGACATTTCCTAACTGTTCTTTTTTATACGGAACCAACACGTTTAAGGTGTGGCACCCGCGTGGGCCAGGCCAGATAGAAGTCTGGACCTATACCATAGTCCATAAAGATATGGATGAAGAGACGAAGAAGGAAATCGTAAAACAGGCTATACGAAGTTTTGGTACAGCAGGGACACTTGAAAGTGATGATGGCGACAACATGACGAATTGTACCCATACAAACCAGGGAAGAATGACGCGTAAAGGACGAATGGATGCAACAATGGGAATTAGGCACGAAGGGCATCACCCTGTGTATCCGGGCATTGTTGGTTCCAGCTTTATTGGTGAGACTTCTTATCGGGGTTTTTATCGTTTCTATAAGGAAGCCATGTCTGCTGAAAGTTGGGGGGATATACGAGCACAGGATAACCACTGGGACGAAGCTTGGAAGGATAACGGTTTTTGGGAAGCTAAGGCAGGGAAGGGAGAATAATAGATGGCAGCATTACAATCACTCAATCTTGATGGAAAAGAATACAACCCCGTTTCAATGGATCTTCATCATCAGATCTCTCAGCATTATTTTTTAGAAGCAAGAATGTTACAAAATCGTCAATACAGGGAATGGCTGGAAAATCTGGTGGCTAAAGATATTCACTATTGGATCCCGATTTTTGAGAACCGTTATAGCAAAGATAAACGCCCAGAACCCACACCTGATGATCCAGCTATCTATAATGATAATTACGATGAACTAAAACAACGTGTGGAACGTCTTTATACAGGGCAAGTATGGATGGAAGATCCACCTTCAAGAATACGTTACCTCATCACGAATGTTGAGGCTTTTCAGACAGCTGATAATTCTGATGAATTTATGGTCTATTGTAATTTCGCTATTATCCGCCATAGGCAATTATTAGAACGGACGGAACATGTTGGTGGTCGTGAGGATCGACTACGACGTACCGACGATGGTTTTCAACTGGCAAGAAGAAAAATCAATATGGATGCACGAGTCACAGTTGATAAAAATACTTACTTTTTTGCCTGATCAGTTATGTAAGAAAATCTTATATTGATTATTAAATTATATTGATTATTAAAAATTAGTCAGTAAACTAACCATATAGAGAATAAAGTGGCATCAATAAAAAAATTTAAGAGAACAATTTACTCATCTGAAGAATCGATTTTATTAAGCCTCTATAATTAATGTTTGAGCGAATAATCAGACTGATAAATAATTAGCCCTGACTAATGAAAAACTGGCAGGAGTAGTTTATGAATGGTCAACAATTAAGTCCCCGTGAGGAGTATTTTGAGTCTCTGCGAAAAGCTCCAATGCTTGCAATTCCAACAGCGGTTCTATTTGTTGTCGTTATGACTGGGCTGGGAATGGTATGGTACTACGCGTTGTATGGTGATTTGCCAATGTGGGAAGGCGCGATTATTAATGGATTGTTAACATATGGGCTTTTCAGTGTTATTCATGATGCCTCTCATCATTCACTCTTCAGTAATAGAATGGCTAATGAAACAATAGATGCTATTGGCCTTCTCTTTCTGTTTCCTTATGCACCGATGGTGGCTTTACGTTGGGTTCATAATCAGCACCATATTTATGCAAATGGATCAAAGGATCCAGATCGTTTTGAGCATGAATCTGCCTGGTGGCAAGTGCCTTTCAAGTGGGCCTTTTTTGATGGATGGTACATTTATTACTTTTTAAAGCATGGAGGCAAAGTAATGAAGAGACATGCTAGACAGCTCATTATTTACTATTCTTCTTTAGTTTTGTTAATTATTGCGGCTCTCTATCTGGGCTTTGGTTATGAATTGTTTATGTTATGGTTTATTCCTTCACGTATAACCCTTTTTCTGATCGCGGTTGTCTTTGTCATATTGCCACATTATCCTGCAACTGTTAGCCAGACAGAGGATCAATATATGGCTACAACCATGAGGATAGGCTGGGAATGGTTGTTAAATCCTTTGCTTGTTTATCAAAATTATCACTTAATTCACCACCTTTATCCTGAGATTCCATTCTATAAAATGCATGAGGTATGGTACTTGAAATACGATGAATTGAATGCCCATAATTTGAGCATACAAACCGCGTTTGGACTAACACCGTCAAATATTGATTCACACAAGAATTTTGATCACTCCAAGTATGAGCTTCAAACCTGAACTGCTAGCAGGGATAATTACTGCCAAAAAACATAATAATATTTAGGACTTTACGATGGGTAAAATTGACGCAAAAGAATTTCGAAATGCATTGGGTGCTTTTGCCACAGGTGTCACGATCATAACGGCACATGGAGTAGGTGGTCGTAATGTAGGTGTGACAGCTAATAGTTTTAATTCTGTTTCAATGGATCCTCCTCTGGTGTTATGGAGTCTGGATAAAAATTCCGGTTCCCTGGATATTTTTTCAAAGGCGGATTATTTTGCTGTCCATATACTTTCTGCCGATCAGGTAAGCCTCTCGAATCGTTTTGCATCACGCCTGGAAGATAAATATGAAGGTATTGAGTTTATTTCAGGGCTTGGTGATGTGCCTTTGTTAGAAGGTTGTGCCGCTCGATTTGTTTGCCAGAACAAGTTTCAGTATGAAGGTGGTGATCACATTATTTTTGTTGGCGAAGTAGAAGATTTCGAGCATTTTGGTCGTCGGGCATTACTGTACCATCAGGGATGCTATGCCGTCTCCGATCCACATCCTGCTGTTGCTCCGCCCAAATCTGGACAAGAGACAAAAGGTGGTTTTGTTGATGACTATCTGAATTATCTGTTGGCCAAAGCCGCACAATTGTTCGAGCAACACTTCGAACCGGTACTAGAAGGTGCGGGTCTGTCGCATGTCAACTGGCGGGTTTTAGCCGTATTATCCGATAAAAGTAGTATGACTGCGGAACAGATCGCAAATATCATCATCATTCCTGTCGGACAGTTGGGTCAGATACTTGAAGAAATGGAAACAAAATTTCTGATCAAAAAACAGAACGATACATATAGTTTGAGCGACTCTGGGGAAGAGGTCGCCATAGAATTATTAGCTGGTGCCAAAGCACACGAAACTGATGTGCTTGGTACCTTTAAAGCGGATGAAGCACTGATGCTCAAATCAGCTTTAAAAAAATTGATTAACTGGGTAGGGAGTGAAGAGTCATAAGAATAAAGAAATACCTGAAAGAAAATGATTATAATCATTAATTATCTTAATTGCTTCAGGTAAACTACCAGTTAGTTTGCCTACTAACTCTGAGGAGAGCCGAATGAAAATATTATCGTTCCAGCAATTGCCTTATCGAAAATTACCAAAGGACTTTGCACAGAAATACGACTCTGTTGTTACAACTCCCTATCATGAACTTGTTGACCGGGATGAGATGCACAATTGCCATGTTGCTTTTATTGATGAAATGATGCATGCCGCACGGGCTGGTTTTGATGGACTAGCTTTAACAGAGCACAGTCAGGCCTCTTATGACATACTCCCTAACCCTAATTTACAACTAGAGACCCTTGCGTATATGACAGAAGCGGAAGGTCTAAATCCTGCTCTTTGTTGCGTCGGGCGATCTTTGGGTAAGTCAAAGGAACCTTTACGCATTGCAGAGGAATATTCAGTTATCGATCAAACAAGCCGTGGACGTTTGATAGCAGGGTATCCAATTTCTTTATCCTATGATTCTAATCGAAATGCAGGGATCCCGCCCATTGAGACGCGAGTAAGATTCCAGGAAAATATTGAATTAATTAGTCGAGCAATGACCGCCAAAGAAGAGTTTCCTTTCAATGGGAAATTTAACAAACATCCCCATGTCAATATCTGGCCTCGTCCCTATCAGGAACATGTGCCTGTCTGGGCTCCGGCTGTTGGTAACCCGAATACGTTGGGCGGAATTCTGGATCGTGAGAATGCTTTTCTTTATCTAAGTTGGTTTGGGCCAAAGTATACGGGTCAACGAATTTTTGATCGCTATTGGGATATGGCCGTTGAAAAAGGTAAGGATCCAAATCCTTACCGACTGGCATTTCTTCAATGTGTTGCTGTCGGTGAAACAGATGCGGAGGCACATAAGGAATATGGTCCACATATTGAGACCTCATTTCAGCAGGGGCTTGGTAGTCTGCCTATCCAGAGTCTTGGTTTACCAGGCTATATGGATATTAAAGGCGTTGAATTTATTGTCAAAGATCCAGGTGATTTTGGCATTGTTCCCAAGATGCGAACAGCTAAATATGAAGAACTCGTTGAGGCACAGTGTGCGATAGTCGGTGATGCAGACACTGTTTTTGAACAGCTTGACGACATGGTTAAGCGCTTCAGGATTGGTAATCTTGTATTGATGGTACAACACGGTTCCATGCCTTCGGAACTTACCAAGAAGAACATTACCTTGTTAGCTGAAAAGGTTTTACCCAGATTGCGAAAAAACTGGGAAGGTGAAGGATGGGATAATCGTTGGTGGCCTGAAAATGGAAAATGATTTGTTAATCCAGAAAACTATTAAGAACAA
>JALSSM010000273.1 GCA_026984275.1 Gammaproteobacteria bacterium | reverse complement strand
GTTGGCTGCTTCACGTACTCACCTGTCGAAGGTGCAAAAGCCAATGAATTAGATGGCCATGTTCCAGAAGACATCAAACAGGAGCGTCTGGAAAAATTCATGCAGGTTCAGCAACAGATCAGTGAAGAAACATTAGCCAGTAAAATCGGCCAACGTATGACAGTGCTTGTTGATAGTGTCGAAGATGATCAGAGTAACAGAAACACGATTGCCCGTAGTACCGCCGATGCACCGGAGATCGATGGTGTGGTAGTGATAGAAAATGAAGCATTACCCGTTGGTGAGTTTGTGGATGTTGAGATCACAGACTCTGGTGAATATGATCTCTGGGCGAAGATCACTTCCTGATATTTTCCTGAAATTCAGAAAAATGCACATCGAGTCAAACCAGGCGGTTTAACTCGATGTGCTCACGCTTTCATTGCTTAAAATGGTAATAACTTCTTAAGCTTATCCTTCACCTGATCTTCCGGTTTCTTTGGAGCTGGAGGTGTCTCTTCCTTCGGAGCAGCTTGCTGTTCAGCTGGGGCCACGGCTTCTCCTGCCGCCTCCTCTTTACTACCACCTAACAAACCACCCAGTCCTTTTAATTTATCTGGCAGGACTTTATCCAGCTTTTCTGTTGCTTTTTCCTGGAGTTTTTCCTTCTGTTTTTGCAGTTCCTGATCCGCTTTGGCCTTCAGGACACCACCCAGATCAGGTCGGAATTTCATATCTGAGAATGTGCCGGAAACCTTAATCGGAATATCAATACCTTTCAATTCAGAGAAGTCTTCACCACCCTGGCCCTTTCCTGAACCGACGACTCTTGTCACTACACTATAATCTATGGCCTCTGATACAAGATTAGCCGTCCCTTTCCCGGTGATACGAAGAAAGGGAGATTTCATCAGAAAATCATTATTCGACACCAGACCATTTTTGATCACCGTGGTCGCACTTAATTCACTGAAGTCTGTTTTCTCTACTTCTTTCGTTGCTGGCAAAGTCTGTCCGGTTAATTTTGCTTTGGCCTCACGAATGATTTTAGCGATGTTAATACCCAGCAGGGCACCATCCATGAATTTAAGATCCGTTGTACCATTCAGTGTTTTTTTGATCGCATTTGCATCTGCGCCCACGGCATTGATCTTGATATTACCCACCAGAGTGCCGTCGATCTTTGATTTTCCTGTCAGATCGGTTAGCAACGGGGCAACCTGCACACCCTTCAGTGCACTGGATGCGTTGATGGCCGGTTGCTTACCTGTTGCATCAAGACTGACGGCTCCATTGTAACTCCCCTTATAAAGGTTGGCGCTCAGCGGGTTGAGTTTGATCTTGCCACCTTTCGCATCCAGCCCCAGTTTTACGTTTTTCAGTTTGGCATTCGAGATGATCAGGCTACCAATACTCAACGTGCCCTTCGCATTCAGTTTTCGTAAACTGTCCATCGGAACTTCGCCCGTTGCTTCTGAAGAAGCTTGTGCAGCGGGTTCCCCTTCCGTTTTCGGTGGCAGATATCGATCAGCATTGATCGCGTCAATATTGATATTGAATGTCGGCGCAGGGTTGTCAAAATTGACTACCGATAAATCACCTGTGATATTCGTCTCATCCAGTTTCATCGCCATACCTTTCAGACTGACTGAATTTTTCGTTGCACTGAAATTGGAATTTAGACCAAAATTCGACAGGACTTTTGGGTCAGATGTGACTGGAACTTCCATCTTCATCTGCTCCATCAGCTGACGCAGATTAAACGGAACAATTTTCAGATTACCATTCAGGTTCGGGTTCTTGATTATCTGCGTTCCCTTAACGGCTCCCTGCACATCAAGTCCCATGCCTTTAATAGCAAAGTTTTGTACGTTCAATGTTTCCTGTTTCAGATTCACATCAGCCGTCGTGTTCAGAGTTACATCCACCGGACTATTCGGGATCTGATCACCCGCCAGGGTTGCTTTAGCCGATAAATTTTCGACCTTCATACTGTCAGCTGTGCTGGTCAGTTTAGTATTCGCCGTCAGACTTTTCAGCGGTATGGCCGAAGCATCCTGACCGAGTGCTGCTAATAACGCAGGAACATCCGCAGCGTTAATATTTAACTGACCGTCCAGCAAAGGAATCGGTGACATGATCTTACTCGCCTTGATGTTACCATCGACATTTGCACCCAGACCTTCAAAAGAAAGATGTGTCAGATTGGCTGTTTCATTTTTGAGGTTTACATCGCCTTTGACGTTCAGTTTAACGTCTACCGGATCTTTGAACTGACCACCATGAACGGTTGCCGTAGCAGCCAACGTTTCGATATTCATGGCCTCGGCTGTGCTGGTCATCTTGACATCAGCATTGATCTTTTCCAGCGGTATTTTCTCTGGATCCTGTCCGGCAGCGATCAAGAGTTTTGCTACATTATTCGCGGTGATGTTCAGATCACCATCGATCAATGGAATTTTTGCCTGCAGATTGCTGGCGTTGAGTTTACCTTTGACATTCGCATCCAGACCTTCAAAAGATAAACGACTCAGGTTCAATGTTTGATCAGCTATATTGACATCACCAGTGACATCCAGTTTGACGTTTTCAGGTTGCTTAAACATGCCTCCCTGCAACGTCGCATCGGCTACCAGTTTCTCAAAACTCATGGTGTCTTTGCCACTTTTGAAAATCGCATCGGCGGTAAGTTTTGTTAATGGAATTTTATCCGGATCCTGTCCCAGTGCTTTCAGCAGATCAGGAATCGATTGTGCGTCGATTTTGATCGATCCATTCGCCAGTGGCATCTTGTCGAAGATGTTTGTCGCATCAATATCACCGGAAACTTTCGTACCCATCGCATCCAGATCCAGTCCAGCAACACTGACCGTACCAGCCGTCAGATCAGCCTGAGCAGATGAAGCCTTGAGCTTGATATCCGCTGCACCATTTGGAACCGCGCTACCTGTCAGGCTAGCAGTAAAATCGATCGGCTTAACGCTATATTGTTTACTTTCCAAATTGTAAGCAATGACACCATCCAGCGCGAGATTGCCTGCTACTCCTTCAGATGTAGCATCAAAAGTGGCGGACATATCCAGATCAACGGGTTTGTTAAGTTGCAAGCTACCTGTTTTCAGGTTTAGCTGGCTAACCGTATATTTCTTACCTAGACTCTGATCATCCCAGACCAGATTTACATTTTCGAGATCTATCCCACCAATGGATAAATTTGACAGATCGGTTGTTGTTCCACTGTCACTTTCTTTTGCAGCACTCTCAGTTCCACCTGACTTCATCAGATCATCAAAATTGCTTTTGCCGGATTTATCACGAGCAAGATTTACATAAACATCTTTCAGGATCAGCGTACTGATTTCTACATTATCTCCGATCGACGCCATCGCTTTTTCTTTATCAGTCAAAAATCCGGGTAGACTTTTTAGTATCGGAATCATTTTGACGCTGACGCTTGCACGACCACTTTTCAACATCGGTTGATCGCCGAAACCAGGTGCATTACTAATTTCGATTTCACCAATATCCACACCCAACGATGGAAATTTGGACATTTTCAGATCACCGGCAATTTTCAGATCACGTCCAGTATGTTTTTTCACCTGTTCAACAATCGTGTCTTTATAATCATTCGGATCGATAAACATCGGTATGGCGATCAGAGCCACAACAACAAGAACAATGATCAGGCCAATAGCGATCAGTAATTTTTTCATTTTGAGATTTCCCCTTTCCTAAATCTAAATTTTAGCTCGAGCACGTTTCACTGCCGCTCGAACTTGTTCTGGAGCGGTGCCGCCTATATGATTCCTGGCCGCCACCGCACCTTCAAGTGTTAATACATCATAAACATCTGAATCGATAACAGATGAAAAATTCTGTAACGCTTCCAATGATAACTCTGCAATATCCTTACCCTGTTTTTCCGCCGTGGCAACCGCATTTCCCACCACTTCATGTGCATCACGAAAAGCAATGCCTTTTCGTACCAGATAATCGGCCAGGTCAGTCGCCGTAGCAAAACCTTTGCTACAGGCTTCGCGCATATTTTCGCTGCTAACGGTGATCGCTGGTGCCATATCGGCGAAGGCTTTCAAACTACCGCGTATCGTGTCGATACTGTCAAACAGTGGTTCCTTGTCTTCCTGGTTGTCCTTATTGTAGGCCAAAGGCTGGCCTTTCATCAGCGTCAATAAGGACATCAAATTGCCATTGACACGCCCAGTCTTGCCACGGATGAGTTCAGGCACATCCGGGTTTTTCTTCTGCGGCATGATCGACGATCCAGTACAGAAAGCATCGCCGATGGTAACAAAACTGAATTGTTGTGAGCACCAGAGCACCAGCTCTTCTGAGAAGCGTGATAAGTGAGTCATCACTAATGCGGAACAGGCACAAAATTCGATGGCGAAATCTCTATCACTCACTGCATCCAGAGAGTTTTCCGCAACACCTTCAAAACCTAACAGTTCAGCGGTCAGGTGTCGATCAATCGGATAGCTGGTTCCGGCCAGTGCTGCAGCGCCCAAAGGCAAAATATTGACTCGTTTACGACAATCAGCCAGTCGATCACGATCACGAAATAACATTTCCACCCAGGCCATCATGTGGTGACCAAATGTAACCGGCTGGGCAGTTTGTAAATGGGTAAACCCGGGCATGACCGTATCGGCTTCCTGTTCAGCCAGATTGATCAATCCCGTGATCAGACGTTCTAATTCGATCTGGATCGCATCGATTTGATCACGCAGATAGAGCCGAATATCGGTCGCCACCTGATCATTGCGTGATCGACCTGTGTGCAGCTTTTTACCCACATCACCAACCCGATCCGTCAGTCGCTTTTCGATATTCATATGAACATCTTCCAGCGCGATCGACCATTCAAACTCGCCGGCTTCGATCTCTTTTTTGACCTCCTCCAGTCCTGCGATAATCGTCTTACTTTCTTCTTCGGTAAGCACACCCACTTTCGCCAACATGGTGGCATGTGCAATCGAACCCTGAATATCATAGGCATATAATCGCTGATCAAATTGTACGGAGGCTGTGAATTCCTGCACAAAAGCGTCCGTCGGCTGGTTAAAACGACCGCCCCAGAGTTGGTTTGTTGATGATTCTGTCATGGTTTCCCGTTCTTAATTTGCGATCTCTGCAGTTTAACGCATTCCGATGAAAAATTGGCATGATTTGTTCATGTCAATACTGGATGGCAATACTTAAACAAAATAAGGCTGAAAAAGAAATATCCTCACTGGATGATGGGCTGTTTCTGCCTGACTTTTGCAATATTCGCACTATCTTTGTTGTCATTCTCATCGGTGAGCTACTGGCTATTTTACTCACTCTGGCAGGAAATACGGATCTTTCCAGCAGCCTTGGTTACCTGGGGCTCATCTCATTTTTCATTCTCTGGATCGAACTGGTCAGTTGTGCGGCTCTTTGCTGGACGCGCCATTGGCTACGTCAATTAACCCAGATACAAGCCGGTTTTACCGCATTTATTACCATCCTGCTTATTACAACCCTGTTTTCTTTTTTGGCTCTGCATCTATTGCAACAAGGTCTTGAGACTAGCTATTTCGACTCAATAAATCACAGTGGTTTTATCCTCGGTAATGTGATCATTTCAGCAATGGTCAGTGCACTGCTTTTACGTTATTTCTATGTTCAGTATCACTGGAAACGTCAGATCAGGGCAGAAGCGGAGGCACGCGTTCAGGCTTTGCAATCCCGTATCCGGCCACATTTTTTATTCAACAGCATGAATGTTATTGCCAGTTTGACACGCTCTGATCCCGATCTGGCTGAACGAACCGTTCTGGATCTGTCTGATCTTTTCCGTGCAAATATGTCAGGGAACCAAAATCACACCACCTGGCACAAGGAACTAAAACTTTCACAGCAATATTTACGCATCGAACAATTGCGCCTTGATGATCGCTTGTTTATTGAATGGAAAGTAGATGCCCTTCCCGACGATGCGCTGTTACCCGCTCTGACCCTGCAACCACTACTGGAAAATGCCATCTACCATGGCATAGAACCATTACCGGAAGGTGGAACGATCAGTATCAAAGCAAATCGTGCCGGCGATCGTTTGTCTCTCTTAATCGAAAACCCACTGCAACAGGAATCAGACAAACAAAGTCAGCACGGTAATCAAATCGCTCAGGAAAATGTTCGTCAACGGCTCTCTCTTTTCTTTCAGGGACGGGGCAGCTTAAGTACAAAATCTGTCAATGATCGCTATCACCTGACCCTGACTTTTCCCTATCTAACGAGTATTACACCATGACGACCACTTTAAAAACTCTCATTGTCGATGATGAAGCGCTGGCACGTCATCGATTACGGTCACTGGTAGAAGAGCTCGACGCAGGAGAAATTATTGCCGAAGCAAAAAATGGTCAGCAGGCCATTGAAGCGATCCAGCAGCAACATCCAGATATCGTGCTAATGGACATCCGTATGCCCGGCATGGATGGCATAGAAGCCGCCAAACATATTGCCAGTATGGAGAACCCACCTGCGGTTATTTTCACCACCGCTTATGGTGATTACGCACTGGATGCCTTTGATGCACATGCGATTGACTATTTACTGAAACCAATCCGAAAGGAAAGGCTTGAAGATGCCATTAATCGTGCAAAAAAAATGACTCAATCGATCATCGAATCACTACAGGATGATCTGCCAGAAATAAGAACCCATATCAGTGTTTTTGTACAGGGTAATATCCAGTTAATCCCGGTTGAAGAAATCTGCTATTTCAGGGCTGATCAGAAATATACCTCGATCTTTACTGCCAATACGGAGGTTCTGATCGAAGAGTCCCTGAAATCACTTGAAGAAGAGTTTGGAGATACCTTCCTGCGCATCCACCGCAACACATTAGTGGCAAAGAAAGCCATAGAAAAACTGGAAAAAACATCCGAAGGTAAAAATGTAATCAGATTAAAAAGTTTGGAACAACCCCTGACTATCAGCCGTAGAATGTTGAGTTCAGTCAGAAAATATCTGCGATCATAAACCCTGCCGTTTCCTGTTGATATATAATCACTATTGGATAAAAAAACTTTTCTGATTATGGGGATAAAATGGCCTATTTCTATTTGGCAATAGCAATCATTGCTGAGGTTTCAGCCACAAGTGCATTAAAAGCATCGGAAGAATTTACAAAGTTGTTTGCAAGTCTGATCGTGATTTGCGGTTATGGAATTGTTTTCTACTTCATGACGCTTGTTTTGAGAACCATACCTGTAGGAATTACTTATGCGATCTGGTCTGGACTAGGTATGAGTCTCATTGTCACGGGTGTTCTGGTCATCCATTTTTTTTCAAAAACAGTTAACCATTAACTTTTGCGATCTTGATGGGTAAATCTGAATCAAGATATCGCGCCAGCAATCCCATTTCCGATCCAACCTTTGAGAACGGGATCCTAACTTTGTAGGCGGAACCCGGTGCGACTTCTACAAGATTACCTTGTAGATCCTCAAGCTCGGTCAAAGTCAGATCATGATTCCCTTCCGGTGTGATGATCTCGATTCTGTCACCCACACCGAAGCGATTTTTTACCTGGATTTCTGCATAACCATTTTCATGATCAACCTTTTCTACTTCACCGACAAATTGTTGCTGATGTGATTTTGATGCACCCTGAATATAGTTTTGATATTCGTGATCGTGGTGGCGTTGTAAGAAACCATCGGTATAACCCCGGTTAGCCAGATTCTCCAGAATTCCGATCAGGCGTTCATCGAATGGTTTACGTGCAACGGCATCATCAATCGCCTGTCGATAGACCTGTGCCGTTCGGGCGGTATAGTAATGTGATTTGGTTCGACCCTCGATCTTCAGGCAATCAATGCCGATTTTTACAAGACGCTCAACATGCTCGACAGCGCGTAGATCTTTTGAGTTCATGATGTAGGTACCATGTTCATCTTCCATGATCGGCATCAGTTCACCGGGACGATTTTTTTCTTCAAGAAAATAAACCTCGTCCGCCAGTGGATGACGTTGATCAGGATCCGCTCCTTCGTTATTCAGGATTTCGCTGGACAAGGGCTGACATCCTTCGGCTGTTTCTTTCCCTTCAATGGTTTTGTATTCCCAGCGACAGGCATTGGTACAGGTACCCTGATTTGGATCACGGCGATTGAAATAACCTGACAACAAACAACGACCGGAATAGGCAATACATAAGGCGCCATGCACAAAAACTTCCAGCTCGATATCGGGACATTCCTGGCGGATCATTTCGATCTCATCAAGGGAAAGTTCACGCGAGAGAATAATTCTTTCCACACCGGTCTGCTGCCAGAACTTCACGGCTGCATAATTGACCGTATTGGCCTGTACAGAAAGATGAACTGGCATATCAGGCCACTGTTCCCGTACCATCATGATCAGTCCCGGATCGGCCATGATCAGGGCATCAGGTCCCATTTCGATGACGGAACCAATATCACGAATAAAAGTTTTTATTTTACTGTTGTGGGGTAAGACATTTGTTGCCAGAAAGAATTTCTTGCCAAGCTCATGCGCCTCGTTAATTCCTGTGGCCAGATTTTCATTCAGAAAATCATTATTGCGAACTCTTAGACTATAACGAGGTTGTCCAGCATAAACGGCATCCGCTCCATAGGCGAAAGCGTAGCGCATGTTTTTCAGAGTGCCCGCTGGCGAGAGTAGTTCTGGTTTTTTCATCATTCAATCTGTTAACTTTTTTCTTTATGATCGAATGATCCTTTTTGCAAAAAATTAAGGATCTGTTCGATCACTGAGTCACTTTTCATAATAAAGGGATGGCTATGAGGCACCACCAGAAAATCGGTCATCCCTTCCAGTTTGGCATTTTCTACTGAAACTTTACCGTCATCTTCACCGGGTATAAATTGTGACAAGATAAGGTTAACACTTTCATTTCCAGTAATAATTCCCAGTTCATAGTCAGCCGGACCGAGCTTACGTGGAATACTTTTCTCATCGGTTCCAAGCTCACGACCTGCCGGGCCATTAAGTGTGTCATAACCGGGTACATCAGCCAGTTCATCAACGATTTCACTACCCTGATTCGGTGGACTCAACATCACCACACGACCAAGGTTTGTTATTTCATAATTTTCAAGATAGTAGCGAACCAGAATCCCACCCATAGAGTGGGTAACAAAATGAATTTTTTCTACCCCAAATTGATCACATTTTTCCAGTGTCTTCGGGATCTCATTGCTTGCCAGTTCTTCGATTGTGAAATCACGCGACGGATAATCATGATTAACAACCTTATACCCTTCAGATAAAAGTTTTTCTTCGATCTTGCTCATAGAGCCTTTTGATCGAACCAGGCCATGTAAAAGAACAACACACTCTTGTGAATGAATCGTTTTTATTCCAGTTGTGGGCATGTTTGGATTCTCTGTTATCACACCGGCGAAGACACCTGCAGTCAGAATTAAACCTGACAGGTAAAGACTACTTTTCCTGATCAATATTTTTTCCCAATGCTTTCAGCTTTTCTGTGATGGTATCCGCTTTGTCTTTGCCACCGCCGAGAAACCCGGGGGCCTGTTGGTAAAACTCTCTGAGATCAAGAAGTGCCTTTACATTTTCCGGATCTAACTCCACCGCTTTTTCAAAAGAAATACGCGTTTTTTTTGCCCAGCCAATCGCCTTAAACCAGGAGGCCTGCTCTGCCTGTAAACCATAGGCCCGGCCTAACCAGCGATGATATTCTGAATTGTCGGGTTCAATCTTAACGACCTTTTCAAGCTCAGAAATAGCTGTCTTAAAATCTTTATTTTCGATGGCCTGCAAGCCTGATTCAAACAACTGATCAGTTTCTGTTGCATTTACATTCACAGATAAAACCAGCACCAATAAAAACCATTTGATCTTTTTCATTGCGTATCCATCCTCATGTTAGATGGCGACCACCATCAACCTGAATGACCTGACCTGTGCAGTAATGTGCTTCAAGTACCAGAAATTTTACGGCTGATGCAGCTTCTTCTATCGTACCTGCTCTTGCCAATGGTACCCGTTGTAAATATTCCTGTTTCTTTTCTTCTGTATAAGAAGAAGCCCAGGCAACAACGCCCGGTGCTATCGCATTGACTGTGATCGCAGGTGCGAGTTCCAGCGCACACGTGTTTGTAATCTCCAACAAGGCGGCTTTTGATGCATTGTAACTAATGTAATCCCTGAGTGGCTCACCGAGCACGTGTGTATCTACAAAATTCACGATCCTGCCGGTACTGGAAGGATCTTCTGGCTGATAATTTTCTGCCAGTTTTGTGCTAAAAGCCTGTGTTAATAATAATGGAAATCGTGCATTGATTGCCATGTTCTGATCGAAATTCTCACGACTGATTTCACCCATGAAAGAAGGTTCGAAACAACTGGCATTATTGATCAGTGCATCCAGCCGATTAAATTTTTGATTGAATTTTTCAACAAGTGTTTCTATCGCATCGGGATCCGTGTTCTCAACTCTTATTGATAAAGCCTGCCTTCCCATAGACTGAATTTTTTCGACCAGATCAACCGCTTCTTTTTGGCTTTTGTTCCATGTGAATACAATGTCCATTTCTGATTCAGCCAGCGTCAACGCGATCGCACGCCCCACCCGTTTTGCACCTCCAGTAATAAGCGCTACCTTATTCATTAACTACATTTCCACCCAGCAGATCTTTCAGTCCGGCTAAAGTTTCCAGACCTGAACTTTTATCAGACTCATCGATTTTATCTTCACCGATAAAGTGTAGATCATCACGGGGAAGTTCATCCAGAAAACGGCTAGGTTCACAATCAATTTTTTCTCCGTAACGCTGACGTTGAGCGGCCAGAGAAAAGGTCATGGTTTTTTGTGCGCGGGTTATGCCAACATAAGCAAGACGTCGTTCTTCTTCGATGCTATCCAGTTCAATACTATTACGATGTGGGAGCAAACCTTCTTCCATGCCGACAAGATAAACATGTGGGAATTCCAGCCCTTTTGCCGCATGCAAAGTCATCAGTGAAACCCTGTCGAGGTTTTCATCTTCCTTTGATTCGATGATATCCAGTAACATCAACTTCCTGACCAACTCAGCAAGGTTGGCATCCTTGTCTTTATTGTGTAAGCGTGTGATCCATTCAATCAGCTCAGCAACATTGGCTCGTCGGCGATCCGCTGCTGCCGGATCTTTACTGGTTTGATCCAGCCAGTCATCGTAGGAAATATCCGATAACATTTCTTTCATGATCGCGACCGGCGATTCCGTTTCTGCTCTTTCAGCCAGTCGGCTTAACCAGTTTCCAAACGTATTTAATTTTGAACAGGCTCTGGAACTGACAGTTGTTGATAGATCCGGTTCAAACATGGCCGAG
>JALSSM010000272.1 GCA_026984275.1 Gammaproteobacteria bacterium | reverse complement strand
TGTCGGTTCACGACCTTTTTCCTGCAGGATCTGGCGTGAGATACGATTAAGCTTATTGATGGTTTCGATCATGTGTACCGGAATACGAATCGTTCTTGCCTGATCTGCAATGGAGCGGGTGATCGCCTGTCTGATCCACCAGGTTGCATAGGTGGAAAATTTATATCCACGACGGTATTCAAATTTGTCCACGGCTTTCATTAATCCAATATTGCCTTCCTGGATCAGATCGAGGAACAATAATCCACGATTGGTGTATTTTTTAGCAATTGAGATTACCAGACGCAGGTTAGCTTCAACCATTTCTTTTTTGGCTCGTCTGGCTTTTGCTTCACCAATAGACATGCGACGATTGATCTCTTTAATTTCGACAATCGGCATTTGTGTTGTTTCTACAACGGTAAGAAGACGTTTCTGAGCATACTGGATGGTTTCCTGCTGTTCCCGAAGCTTTTCTGACCAGCCTTTACCCACAGACATGAGTTGATCCGTCCAGTCCAGGTTCGTTTCATTGTCCTGGAAAGAGGCAATAAAATCTTTACGTGGCATACCTGATCTTTTGATACAGGCCGTCATGATTTCTTTTTCCTGTGCCCGGACTTCATCAACAATTGCTCTGACTTCCTTGTTAAGGCGGTCAATCAGTTTCGGAGTAAATTTTAATTCACGGAAACGCTCGGCGAGTTCCGTTCTGAGTGGTTTTGTTTTTTCATGATCGCGTCCATATTTTTTGGTGGCGGCCAGTACTTTTTCATGTAATTTTGCCATCGAGATAAAACGTTCCCGTGCTTCATCAGGATCAAGTGCATTGGGATCTTCGACTTCTTCTTCCTCTTCGTCGTCCTCATCCTTTTTCTCAGCTGCAATGGCTTCGGGAGATGGGCGTGGTGCTGGTTGGGCCGCTTCTTCGTTGGGATCAAAGAAACCTGTGATGACATCTGTCAGTTTGATCTCTTCAGCTTCAACTCTATCGTATTCAGCGAAAACCAGATCCATGATGTAAGGGAAGTCAGAGAGTGCTGCAAGCACCTGACTCAGTCCTTCTTCAATACGTTTGGCAATGACGATCTCACCTTCTCTGGTCAGCAGATCAACAGTACCCATTTCCCGCATATACATACGCACTGGATCCGTAGTCCGGCCAAAGTCATTCTCAACCAGAGCCAGAGCCGCCGCCGCTTCTTCAGCTGCTTCTTCACTGTCTGTGACAGCCGTATCTGACATCAATAATGAATCCAGATCTGGAGCAGTTTCATGGACAGAAATGCCCATGTCATTAATCATGCTGATAATTTCTTCAATCTGTTCAGGATCGACAATCTCTCCTGGAAGATGATCGTTGACCTCATGATAAGTAAGATATCCCTGTTCTTTACCCTTCGCGATAAGTTCTTTTAATAAGGAACGCTGTTCGTCGGTTGCTACCGGCGATTCAGGTAAACTTGAATTTTCTTTTGCATTTGCCATTAATTTAAAGAGATCCGTTTTAATGAGTTAAACTTAACTACTTGAATTCGATAGTCATTAATAAATTAGTCGCTAATTATTAACTTAAAGTCTAGTACCAAGTTCCAAATTTCGCCATAAATATGACGGACGTTAACCGTCAATTATACAACAGTTTTATTGGCTCTGCGAGAAATCGTTTGATTTTTACTGATCACCACCTGAGCGCTTATAAATACTTCTGAATTGGTCGGTAATTTTCCCATCTGAAGTTTGAATCAAAGCTGAACGTTGTTGTTTTAAAAGGTTTTTTTTCAAACTTTCGACGATGCCTTCGTATTCTGCACACATTGCTTCATCAGGGAGTTCTTTGCTACCCGGGATGAGTTCATTCAGAATTGAAATTGACTCGCTTTCTCTCCAGTATTCCAGGATTTGTCCTGTGGTTATTTTGGGTTGGTCTGATATGAGTTTGATAAGTTCAAAAATAAGTGGAATATGTTGATCGGTTAGCTCAGATAGCGTTGGCGGGAAGTCAACCTTTACAGCAAATTCAGGGTAATTCAGCAAAATATGAATAGCCTGTTCTGTGAGTGATCGAGTATATTTTTTCTTTCGATGGTTATTAGCCGGTGGGCGTTGAAGTGGTTTCCTCATCTGAGATTCGACAGGCGTTGACATCATGCTTTCAATTTGGCCGGTATCCAGTTTGGATAGATTACCAAGTTGTTGTTGCATCAGGGTTCTCAGAGCACCCTTTGGGATTTTTGAGAGAAGAGGGTTTGCCAGATCAACCAGCCGGGCACGTCCTTCAAGCGTCTCACTATCCGTTTGTTTAAGCAGAGAATCAAATAAGAAGTCTGACAATGTTGTGAAATTCTTGTTGTTTTCGAAAAACTCAGCTCCTCTTTGTCGGATCATACTATCAGGGTCTTCTCCTTCTGGCAGGAACAGAAAACGGACTGAATAACCTTCTTTTAACATTGGAAGTGATATTTGCAGTGCT
>JALSSM010000271.1 GCA_026984275.1 Gammaproteobacteria bacterium | reverse complement strand
TGCCGTAATTTCAATTTAAACATTTTTTATCCTTAATCAGTTTTGTTAATTTCCTGTCATGTATATCGAACATCGCCTTCATTCCTTTAAATTTTTCCCGATCATTCAATAACATACATTTAGTATGGGAATGGTTCCTGTTGATATCAGGCAAGTTACAAGCAAGTTTTTTGCCACTAATAAATATTACGCAAACGTCTATAAAACGTGTGCAGTCATTATTATTGTGAGCTAAACTGGTTGTTACTTCACAACTTCGAAAAAGGGAGAATAATAATGATCTTTGAAGGGCGGTGTATAACAGCGAAATCGCTTTCTGACGGTATCGTTGAACTCAATTTTGACCTGCATGATTCCTCGGTCAATAAACTTAATCTGGAAACCATTGCCGAATTGAAAGAGGCCGTTGCTGCCCTTATTAAGGAAGATGACGCGGTAAAAGGGTTGATGCTGACCAGTTCCAAAAAGGACTTTATCGTCGGCGCGGATATAACAGAATTTGTTGACTGGTTTGCTTTGCCGGAAGATGAATTTCAATCGAAACTTCTCGCTGTGCATAAAATTTTCGCAACCATTGAGGATTTCCCTTTCCCGACAGTTTGCGCGATCAATGGCGTTTCTCTGGGCGGTGGGTTTGAATTGCCTTTGAGTACCGATTTCCGGGTTATTACTACGAAATCGAAAGTCGGATTGCCGGAAATCACACTGGGTATTTTTCCCGGCTGGGGTGGCAGTTTCCGTCTGCCACGCATGATTGGGCTGGATACTGCACTGGAATGGATCGCCACTGGCAAAACACAACGTCCTGATGTTGCACTGAAAACCGGTGCGGTGGATGCCGTAGTTGAACCCGATAAATTACACGATGCGGCATTGACCCTGTTAAAACGTTGTATCGACGGCTCCATGGATTATGAAGCTCGCCGTGAAGAAAAACGACAACCACTGGAACTGGATCAACTGGAACAACTCATGTCTTTCGAAACGGCCAAAGGCATGATCCTGAGCAAGGCTGGTCCACATTATCCTGCTCCTGCTATCGCACTGGATGCCATGCAAAAACATGCCAACCTGCATCGAGATGAGGCGATGAAAGTTGAAGTGGCGGGCTTTGTAAAAGCAGCAAAAACGGATGTCGCTGCTAATCTTGTTGGTCTTTATCTGAACGATCAGGTGCTGAAAAAACAGGCTCGGGCAATCACTAAAAGTGCCGCTGAAATTAAAACGGCCGCTGTACTCGGTGCTGGTGTTATGGGTGGTGGTATTGCTTACCAAAGTGCACTCAAAGGTGTGCCCATCGTCATGAAAGACATCAACCAGGCCGGACTGGATCTGGGACTGGGTGAGGCGACTAAACTGCTCAGTAAACGTGTCAGCCGTGGCCGCATGAAAGTAGAAGACATGGCCAAAACATTAACCCGTATTAATGCAACACTGACTTATGGTGATGTTGCGAATACCGATATTGTCGTCGAGGCTGTCATCGAAAATCCAAAGGTTAAGAAAACCGTACTGGCCGAGCTGGAAGAGGTTGTTGATGAGAAAACCATCCTCGCTTCCAACACTTCAACGATTTCTATTACCGATCTCGCAACGGCGACAAAACATCCTGATCGCGTCTGTGGGATGCACTTTTTCAACCCGGTTCCGGTCATGCCTCTGGTAGAAGTGATCCGGGGAGAAAAGACCTCTGATGAAACAATTGCGACAACCGTTGCTTACGCACAGGCCATAGGTAAAAACCCCATCGTGGTCAACGATTGTCCGGGATTTCTGGTTAACCGCGTTTTGTTCCCATACCTGAATGCTTTTGAACGACTACTGCATGATGGTGCAGACTATCTGCAAATTGACAAGGTCATGGAACGCTTTGGTTGGCCGATGGGTCCGGCTTATTTGCTGGATGTCGTTGGTCTTGATGTGGCCTGTCATGCCTCTGCGGTACTGGCGGAAGGCTTCCCTGACCGTATGAAACTGGATTTCCCAACCGCAACGGCATTGCTTCACGATGAGGGACGATTAGGCCAGAAATCAGGCAGTGGTTATTTTAAATATGAACCTGATCGACGCGGCAAACCGAAAAAAATCGTCGATGAAGATGCGATCAAACTGATCAGCAAAGTGGTCTCTGGTTCACGTGATTTTACCGATGAAGAAATCATCGAACGCATGATGGTGGCTCTGTGTCTGGAAACAGTTCGCTGTCTGGAAGACGGCATCGTCGATTCTGCAGCAGCGGCCGATATGGGGCTGATCTGGGGTATTGGATTCCCTCCATTCCGAGGCGGCGCTTTACGTTATATTGATTCCATTGGCACGAAGGCCTTCTGCGGCATTGCGGATAAGTATGCTGACATTGGTGCGGCTTATCAGGCACCTCAATTATTGCGCGATATGGCTGAATCTAACCAGAAATTCTTCGGTTAATAAGGAGAGAATAAAAAATGAAATTAAATCCA
>JALSSM010000270.1 GCA_026984275.1 Gammaproteobacteria bacterium | reverse complement strand
AATGTATCCTCACGGCCTCGTTTTTCGAGATAATTCATTGGTCCGCCGGTAAAAGGCGCAAAACCTGTCCCGAAAATCATACCTGCATCAAGTAGATCCGCATCCTCTACAACCCCTTCTCTCAGACAGGCGATGGATTCGTTAATGATCCTGAGCACCATCCGATCAGCGAGTAATGCTGTGGGTCGATCTTTGGAATTGTCGGGTGTTTTTACAGGTTTGCCTTTGTCATCATAGTCATAAAACCCTTTTCCATTTTTCTTGCCAAGTCGTTCCTGATCAACCATCTGCTTTAATTTCTCTGGAACCTCAAGCCCCATTTTTTCACCCAGAATAGTGGCGACAGATAAACAGATATCCAGTCCAACCGTATCAGCAAGTGTGATCGGTCCCATCGGCATGCCAAAATCGGTGGCAGCCCGATCAATCGTCTCTGGTGTATTGCCTTCTGATAGCAATTCAACGGCTTCAAGCAGGTAAGGCATCAATACCCGGTTGACCAGAAAGCCCGGAGAACTTTTTACGGGCAGGGGCAGGCGATCAATCAGGCGAACAAAGGTCGTTGCGCGAGCGACTGTTTTTTTATCGGTATTCTTTCCGGCGACAACTTCAACCAGTTGCATTTTGGGTACCGGGTTAAAGAAATGGATACCCACCAGACGTTCTGGATTTTTCAGGCAAGTACTGAGGGTTTCCAGTTCAATGCTGGAAGTATTGGTGGCAAGAATTGCATCCTTTTTCATTCTTGGTTCCAGCTCTTTATATAAAGTCTGTTTTATATCCAGATCTTCAACAATCGCTTCAATAATAATATCGGCTTTTTCAACACCCAGACCATTATGATCAGGATGCAGGCGATCAAATGCATTCAATAAAAGATGTTTTTGTTTAAAGCGACGCTTAAACAGTTTTTTTGCACGTTTTAGTGCGGGTGCAATTAATTCTGGTTTCTGATCCTGCAGGGTGACTGTGAATCCCTGTACGGCACACCAGGCTGCAATATCTCCACCCATGACACCTGCACCGATCACATGGATGTGTTTTGGTTTATTATTTTTTTCAGTTCCCAGTGCCTTCATGCGTTCCTGCAGGAAGAAAACACGTACCAGATTTTTTGAGGTGTCGGTAGTGACCAGATCTGCGACCGATTCAGCTTCAGCATTGAGCATATCCTGATCAGAATCTGCATGTTTTTGCCACAAGTCGATCAGTGCGAAGGGGGCTGGATAATGTTTGGGAGTTGCCTGCTTCAATACCTGTTTTCTGAACTGGTTGGCGAGAATTGCTCTTGCCAGAGACGTGCTGCTGGCCAGGGCTTTAGTCGTACTGAGTTTGTGCGGTAAAGGCTGTTCATTGATCATGGTCATACCTGCCGTCAGCAGGTGACGCCTGGGAACAACGTGATCAACAATCCCCAGTTTTTTTGCTTTGCGTGAATCGACAGTCCGCCCGGTCAGCATCAGATCCATAGCCGGGATCGCACCGATCAGTCGATTTAATCGCATGGTTCCACCGAAACCGGGGTGTATACCCAGTAATACTTCAGGTAAACCCAATCTTGTTCGTGTCTCATCCGTAACGATCCGGTAGCGGCAGGCCAGCGCCAGTTCCAGACCTCCACCAACACAAAAGCCGTCGATCAGGCAGGCGGTAGGAAAGGGTAGTGCTTCCAGTTTATCCAGTATTCCCTGTCCGCGTTTAATGTACTCCAGCGCCTGCTCTCGGCTTTCGATGGTCTTGAACTGAGATACATCAGCACCGGCGATAAAGCCACCGGGTTTGGCAGACCGGATCAATAAACCTTTTGGTCTGGCCTCGCCAATCTCTGTCAGGAGCTGATCCAGTTCATTCATGACCTCAGAAGACAGGACATTGGTTGACGCATCGGCCTTATCGATCGACAGTGTAGCAATATTTTCTTCATCTGTTTCAAGTAGCCAGTTTTTGTGATTATTCATGATCAGCTCCTTTCAACCAGCATAGCACCACCCTGACCACCGCCGATGCACAAGGTTGCCAGGCCACGAGTTGCTTTTCTTTGTTCAAGAATATGCAGTAAATGCAGGACGATTCGAGCACCGCTTGAGCCAACCGGATGGCCAAGGCTGATGGCCCCTCCATCGACATTGAGTTTGTCAGGATCAATCTCCCCGAAAGCGGATTTTAATCCCAGTTCTTTCTTGCAGTAATCGTCATCTGCCCATGCACGACAACAACCGATGACCTGTGCAGCGAAGGCTTCATTTAATTCCAGATAATCTATTTTGTCGAGATTCAGGCGATTTCGTTTCAACAGTGGTGTGGAAGCATGAACAGGCCCCAGTCCCATTTCCCGAGGTTCATTACCTGCCCAGGTTGCGTCGACAATACGACCCATCACAGGTAACTGATGTTTTTTTACGGCTTCTTCACTGGCCAGGATCAACCAGGCCGCACCGTCTGTGATCTGTGAGCTATTG
>JALSSM010000269.1 GCA_026984275.1 Gammaproteobacteria bacterium | reverse complement strand
CCGAACATCTTCATGCGGCTATGCGTTATTCAGTGTTAGGTGATGGCAAACGCATTCGTCCAGTTTTAACTTATGCAACTGGCTATGCACTGGGTGTTCCCCTGTCCTCACTGGATGGACCAGGTTGTGCTGTTGAACTCATCCACGCCTATTCCCTGATCCATGATGATCTACCGGCAATGGATGATGATGATCTGCGTCGAGGTCGCCCAACCTGCCATAAGGCATTCGACGAAGCAACTGCCATTCTGGCAGGCGATGCATTACAGGCTTTATCTTTCCATATCCTCGCACATGATCCGGCGATACAAACGACCGCTGAGAACCGTCTTCAAATGATCGAGGTTCTGGCTCTGGCAAGTGGCTCCCGGGGCATGGCCGGTGGGCAGGCGATTGATCTGGCTTCGGTGGGAAAAAAGTTAAATCTGGCTCAACTGGAAAACATGCATATTCACAAAACGGGCGCTTTAATCCGTGCTGCTGTCAAAATGGGAGCTCTCGCCTGTGTGGATATTACGGATAAACAAATCGAAAAACTGGATCATTATGCGAAATGTATTGGTCTGGCATTCCAGGTCTGGGACGATGTCCTGGATATTGAAGGTGATACTGAAGTGATTGGCAAGCCACAAGGATCTGACGAGGAGCGTGGCAAACCAACTTATCCCAATTTACTTGGTTTGGCTGGAGCAAAACAGACTGCTGCTGATCTGCATGATCAGGCCATCGAAAGTCTGGCCGAGTTCGATGAAAAAGCAGATACCTTACGCTGGATTGCTAACTATATCGTCAGTCGAAACAAATAAGCTGTTAAACTACTCTCATGAATACTTCAAATATACCTGACGTACAGAACAGTCAGGACACGCGAAAAATTGATATTGAGCAGGTAGGGATCAAAGATATTCGTCATCCTGTTGTGATCAGTGATCGTGCTGGAGGTGTTCAACACACTGTTGCTAATTTCAGTATGTTTGTTGGGCTTCCTCATAATTTCAAAGGCACACATATGTCTCGTTTTGTAGAAATCCTGAATGACCATGAGTACGAAATTACCGTGGACTCTTTCAAGGAGATGATCACCGAGACTCTGGAAAGGCTGGATGCTGAAACGGCTTTCATCGAAATGACTTTTCCCTTTTTTGTCAGTAAAAAAGCGCCTGTTTCCGGCGTCAGAAGCCTGATGGATTATGAAGTTACATTAATGGGTCAGGTTCATAACGATAGACCACAGGTTTCTGTAAAAGTTATTGTCCCTGTTACAAGTTTATGTCCGTGCTCAAAAGGCATTTCTGATTATGGTGCTCATAATCAGCGCTCCCATGTCACCCTGACCTGCACAGTCAAACAATTTGTCTGGGTTGAGGAACTCATCGATCTGGTTGAGAAAGCCGCTTCCAGTGAATTATATGGGATGTTGAAAAGACCTGATGAAAAGTATGTGACCGAAAAAGCCTACGACAACCCAAAATTTGTTGAAGATCTGGTCAGGGATATTGCTGTAGACTTAAACAGAGATGATCGAATCGTTGCCTATACGATTGAGTCAGAAAATTTCGAGTCGATTCACAACCATTCTGCATACGCAATGGTTAAAAAAGATCAGAAAGATTAAAAACTAACCCAGAGGGACGCCGGTTTGATTAACCTGGCTATACCAGATTTTCTGATTGTGAAATTTTCCCAGAAGCATATTCAGTCGTTTGATCGTGTCTTCTACTTCTGCGAGTTCATCAGAATCGGCCAGTTTCAGCTTTTTACCCGTTAATACCCGTATTTGATTTCGTATCGTATCTTCAATCAACTCGACATCTGTTTCATTGAGATCAAAGTTTTCTTCATAATGAGCCATATTACTCTCCTTATACATTCCATTGTTATTCGGATTTTTATTTAATCACTGAGGATAATCAGATCTTTTGCATCAGGCAAGTAGCAGTTGTTAAATTTTTGCACACCTTTGATAGCAGCATTTAACTATCAATTAGTTACGGGAGATTATTCAGGTAAGGTCAAGGTTGACTAGATTAATTCGTCTTGATTGAAGAAATCATCTCTTCAGAAATCCAGTTTTGTAAAATTACAACAACACGGGCTGCTACATCCTGTGGTTCAATCCACTGGCACAGTCCTTCACATAATTTTGCAAAAGACTTTCTTGCCAGAACAGCATCCAGCAGCCATGCCTCATCCTCTTCCAGAGAACGAAAATAAACCTCTATCCCCTTCCTCCAGAGCACCCATGTTACCGTTTGCGGATATTGCTCCGGTGATGATGGATCTTTTTCTTCCTTAACCGATTGCCAGAACTTCGGTACTTTCCATTGCAGAGGGATAGTCCTCAGTGATGGATGGAAACGGATGATCATCGATGGCCAAAGTGCTGGAGAAATCTTCTGTAGATCATTTAATGAAAATATATTTCGATCTTCAGCATCAAGTACTTCACTGACCGCCCACTCAAAACCAGCC
>JALSSM010000268.1 GCA_026984275.1 Gammaproteobacteria bacterium | reverse complement strand
ATAATGCAGCCCTGACGTCAGGGATTGCAGCTACTTTTGATGCCATATTGCCACATTCTTCTGTGCGGATTTGTGCAGAGATATCCTCTCCATCAAGCAAGATGAGCACCAGTTCATCTGTTTTTTTAAATTCCAGATCAAGCTTGTGAGCTTCTTCTACCAATGCGCCAATGTCATCCAGTGGAATGTTCTTTTTTTCAGCCACATAAGCCAGCACTCGATACAAAGAACCACTATCTAATAAATGATAGCCCAGATTTTCAGCCAGACGTCCACACAAAGTCCCCTTACCCGTTCCACTCGGACCATCAACAGTAATAACCGGAATATGATCAGGCATTATGTTTGTTCCGAAATGTTTAACCCGGCCTCTTTCGCTAACATGACGAAACCGGGAAAAGAAGTATCAATATTGGCGCAATCATGGATCTGTATCTTTCCTTTCGCACGCAGACCCGCCATTGCAAAAGCCATCGCGATACGGTGATCACCCTGACTATCTACAGTACCACCCTGGATCAGATGATCTCTTTCACCACCTCGAATGATCATGCCATCGGGTAAAGCTTCAGCATCGACACCAAGAGTGGACAGACCTTCCTGCATGACTTTGATCCGATCGCTCTCTTTAACCCGCATTTCAGCCGCACCTCGCAACAGAGTCGTTCCTTCAGCAAAAGCAGCGGCAATAAAAATAGCTGGAAATTCATCGATCGCTAATGGAACGAATTCTTCGGGAATCGTTATTCCATTTAACGGTGTGTACTTGATATGCAGATCAGCAACAGGTTCTCCACCGGCCTGATATTGACGCAGAACCTGAATGTCAGCCCCCATGAGTTTAAGGATCCGGATCACACCATCACGCGTAGGATTGATGCCGACATTTTCGAGGATCAGATCAGAGCCCTCAGCTATACAGGCACCAACAATAAAAAAAGCAGCCGATGAAATATCCCCGGGCACCACAATTGATTGTGCTTTAAGTCGCCCACCACCGATCAAACTTGCCGATCGATGGCCATCGGGGGTTTGTCCATAATTGATCTTGTAATCAAAACCTTCCAGCATACGCTCAGTATGATCACGCAAAATCCCTTTTTCATTGATACAAGTTTCTCCCTCTGCATACAGACCGGCTAACAGTAATGCGGATTTAACCTGTGCGCTGGCAACCGGAAGATCATAGGTCATCCCGGTTAATTTCTGATTCCCATAAATACGAATGGGCGGTGTTCCATCCACATCACACTCGATCTTCGCACCCATCAGACCCAATGGATCGGTCACCCGTTGCATGGGACGTGTAGAAAGAGATCTATCGCCAGAAAGTTCAACATCAAAAGACTGACCTGCCAGCAGACCACTGAGTAAACGCATGGAAGTGCCAGAATTACCAAGATATAAGGGGGCCTCTGGAGCCTTTAATCCATACAACCCCGTACCGTAAATAGACACTTCTCCCTTTCCTGTCCTTTTAATCTTCACACCCATCGCTTCAAAAGCGGTCAACGTCGCCAATGTGTCTTCAGCTTCCAGAAAGCCACTGATGTCTGTCATACCGTCAGCGATCGCGCCCAGCATGATCGCACGATGTGAAATGGATTTGTCACCCGGAATTCTGATTGATCCCTGAAGTTTACCTCCGGGAGAAACGATGATTTCTCGGGCCATGATCCTATTCTTCGCCTTCTTCTGTTCCAGGATTCACATGGCGCTTTTTACGATTGTCAGCGAACTCATCACGCGCTTGTTTGGCCTCCATGAGCATATTCATGACAAACTTGCTGTCGTTGTTACGTAAAGCCTCTTTCAACTCATCAATTCCCCGCTCGTAACTATCCAGCAGATCGAGTACAGAATCCTTATTAGCAAAAACGATGTCATGCCACATCTGTGGACTGCTGGAGGCAATGCGGGTGAAATCGGCAAAGCCTCCGGCGGCGAACCGGAAAACATCACCGGACTCTTCCATTTTTGAAAGCGTATTCACGAGTGAGTAGGCCATCACATGTGGAAGATGACTGGTGGCGGCCAGAACTTCATCATGTCGTTCGACACTCATAAAATCGACTCCAGCACCGACTGTTTCCCACATCTTGCGCACCTGATTAAGCGCAAATGGATCCGTTTCTTCAACGGGTGTCAGTATTACACGGTGGTTTTCATAAAGTTCAGCAAAGGAAGCATCGACGCCACTTTTTTCTGTTCCGGCAATCGGGTGGCCGGGAACAAAACGCGAGAAAGATTGACCCAATCTGTTACGAGCTGATTCAACAATACTGCCTTTCACACTACCCGCATCAGTGACAATGGAATCCTGATTCAGATGAGGAGCCATCTTTTCAAAGATTTGATCACAAGCACCCAGCGGTATCGCCACCAGAACCATATCGGCTTGTTTGACGGCCTCGGCTGGATCGGTCGAGTAATCATCAATGACACTCAGAGAAATGGCTTTTTCAAGTTCAGAAACTGA
>JALSSM010000267.1 GCA_026984275.1 Gammaproteobacteria bacterium | reverse complement strand
AACCTTACAAAGTCGCATTGTTGGCTTGTAAAATTTATCAGATACTATAAAACCCGTGCATAACGTTTAGTCGTATCATTTAATCTTTCCATCAATACTTTCTGAACAGTTTTGTTAACACGCATCTGACAGGATAATGAAGCCCATTCTGCCAGAGGTTCATCAAGTTTCAACACAACCGTTTTTGTGATCGCTGTTACTGTTGCTGAACGCTTACCGCCTAACAGCCAGGCCATTTCACCAAAACAATCACCTTCACTTAAAGTGGCGATCTCCTTATTCATTCTTGAAACAGATGCGTTGCCGGATGTAATGACATAAAAAGCCTTATCCTGATCGTCTTCTATTAATATTTCTTTCCCTGAAGGGAATACCTCCCATTCTCCCTGATCAAGAATTTCTTCAATTTCCTGTTCAGAAAAATCATTAAAAAATTTCAGTTTTGAAAGGATTTCCAGTTTATGTTCTGATGATAAATCTTCACCAAATGTTTCCAGCTCAAGTTCTACTTCAATCAGATCAGCCGCAAATTCCGCACAATTCGTATATCGGTTCTCTGGTTCTTTTTGTAGTGCTTTGGCTATGATTGGTTCAAGCGCCGGGGGAAGATCATTTCGATGTGTTTTTAATGGTGCAGGATCTTCAGAAACAATGTTCTTAAAAAGTGCAGGCATGGTGTTCGCCTGAAACGGGTGTGTTCCAGTCAAAAGTTCATATAAAACAACACCGAGTGAGAAAATATCTGTCTGTGGACCAATTTTTGTGCCACTGGCCTGTTCTGGTGACATATATAAGGGTGATCCAAAACCTTTAGTTGTAGCCGTTTTATCGTTGGTTTTCCTGACAGCTATTCCAAAGTCCGCAATCTTAATATCACCTTCTTTCGTCAATAAAAGATTAGCTGGTTTTATATCTCGATGAGTGATCCCTTTCGAATGTGCATATTCCAGTGCTTCGGCACACTGGCGGATATAGTGCAAAAGTTGTTTTACAGGAAGCAGATTTTCCTCATTCCTGAACGTACGTAAGGTATCCGCATCTTCAACAAATTCAATGGCAATATAATCCTGTCCATTGGCATCACCTGCTTCATAAACTTTTATAATATTCGGATGATCAAGTATTCCAGCCGCCTTGGCTTCGTTAAAAAATTGTCGATGATTATCAGCAGCAAGAGAGTCATCTAATAAAAATTCACCGGGGCTTTCACTAAGGCTAACCTTGATTGCGACTTTACGATCAACATAAGGATCGTGACCGATATAAACAATGCCCATTGCACCTTTACCGGCAACACCTGTAATTTCATACTTCCCTATTTTTTCTGGTAGATCGGACATTATTATTAGCCTTCGGCTATAACCGGGTTTAAACGAACGGGTTTTTCTATTTCATTACTGGAGATGTAATCAATATTCATTTCCTTTAATAACTCTAATGCATCATCAGACACCCTTTGGGGAATAATCGTTTTTTTGTCCATCATATGAGCAATATCATTTATCGACTTGATCAGACCATAACTTTGGGCACTTTCAACAACATCACTGGTCAGATTTTCATCGATACAAATGTAATCCACAGGTAATTTTAAAGTTTCCTGACTGAGTCCATCACGACCAAACTGACCGACAGAAAACCTGCAACCAAATTCTGTAAGTGTTCGTATAAAACGGGTGATGTTTACTTTTTCCTTTTCGATCATCTTTCCCGGCACCTCAAAACAGATTTTTCCTGGAGGAACAGCTTTTTCCGATAAGAGCGCTATGACAAAATCAAGCATGCCCTTACTGTTGATTGTTTTACCAGATAGCGTTATCAGGTACCTTGAACTGCTTTTAAGTTGTTTCTTATTCTCAGACATCCATTCCAGACAATTTTTTAAACATTGCTTTTCAAATAAAGTAATTAAATCATTCTCTTTGGAAGCTTTCATAAAACGTGCTGGCGTGGAGAGTTGTCCTTCGTCATCTTCAAAAGCCGGAAAAACATGAAAGAGTGGTTTTTCACTGGCTTCCTTATGGAAAACTATTTTCTGTCCAAATAGCGGAATGACGTTTTCATCCTGACAGTGATCTTCAAGCCAGAATAACCAGTCAACAGATTCTTGCTCAGACTTTTGATCCTCAATCTCTATAATCTCTTCGTGCAACCATGCCTGATTGTCGCCCAGAGCCTCTGCTTTTTCGCATGCTTTTACAGCTTGCGATATCACTTCATCAACACTATCCAGTCTATCGTTGATAACGGTAACGCCAACAGAGACTGGATAGAGTATTGGTGCGTTATTTAATTCACAAACATTATCTTCAATTGACTTAAGAAGGGTTTCAACAAGAATCAATGAACCTTCTCTCGACATAAATTCCGAAGTGATTCCCAGAGATTTTTCTCCAAGTCTTCCAATATGACTCTGCTCACCAAACACCTCAGTAGCCAATTTAGAAATATGTTTCAAATAAATGATCACCTTTTCATTGTCATCA
>JALSSM010000266.1 GCA_026984275.1 Gammaproteobacteria bacterium | reverse complement strand
CCAGAAACATAAGCGCCTTTAGGACGCAACGTAGAAAACTCGTAACCGATCCCACAACCTGCTTTTAATGTCAGTCCAGCTTCATGCACCTTATTGAGGATATCGTCCATGGAATCATGTACTACTCCGGAAACAGTGCAATTGATCGTCGACGTTGCCGGTTTGTAGGCCTGTGCACCAGCATTGGAAGTAATTCGCCCTGCCGGAATCGCTCCATGTCGTAAAGCCCAGAGAAATTTCTTATGCCAGAACGCCTGTTTCTCCGGTGTTGCCTCAACATCAGACAATGCTTTGGCCACTCGCTGGTAAGTTGCATCAATATCCTTATCAACAGCCACGCCTTCTTTGGTTTTCAGACGATATTTTTTATCCCAGATATCCAGTGAGGCTGGTTGTAGCTCGATCCCTCCCTCCTCGTCAGGAACGATAGCAACAGATGCTGATTTCATACTTGGTTTCTCCCACTTCATTTTATTAGTATAGACGACGTGACCTGGCTGATCAGCACTTTTTGAATTAATCACGTCTAAACAATGAAGACACAATATATTGTGTTTCTATGAATTGATCAACACATATGTTGTGTTATTTGACAGTTTTACACCATTCGAGAAAAACGGGGAGTTTCTTTATGTTGTCGGTTATAAATATCAAAAACCGAGCAAATATTACGGATCAAAAGACGTCCAGGCGGCAGAACCTCAATGCTGTCGCCATTTAGACGTAGTATGCCATCGTCCTGCATCTTTTTAAGGGTATCGAGTTCTTTTGCAAAATAATGATCGAAGTTGATGTTATAGCGTTCCGAGATCGCTTTCTTATCCAGAATAAAGTTACAGATCAGGCGAGTAATCACCTCACGGCGTAGCACATCATCAAAATCCAGTTGCACTCCTCTGAAAACAGGTAATTCACCATTATCAATACGTTTGAAATAAGTATCTGTATCGCGATAATTCTGGCAATAAGTAAAACCGACCTTGCTGATCGATGACACTCCCATGGCAACGAGATCACAACCAGAGTGAGTCGAATAACCCTGGAAATTTCTATAAAGAGATCCATTTTTCTGTGCAACTGTCAGTTCATCATCCGGCCTGGCAAAATGATCCATACCAATATAGACATAACCTGCTTCCGTCATCCGATCCACAGCATGATGCAGAATCTCAAGTTTCTCATTCGCAGACGGCAGGTCAGCTTCATTTATCTGGCGCTGAACTTTAAACATGGAAGGCATGTGTGCATAGTTATAAATAGCCAGCCGATCGGGAGACATCTCTATAACTTCATCCAGTGTTTTGCTGAAAGACTTGACCGTTTGTAGTGGTAATCCATAAATCAGATCCAGACTGATGGAATGAAAACCTTCCTTTCTTGCCGAGTCTAATACCGCTCTGGTGGTTTCCAGTGGCTGGATCCGGTTAACGGCCTTCTGGACATTCTCATCAAGATCCTGAACCCCCAGGCTGATTCGATTGAAACCCAGCTCTCTGAGTAGTGGTAAAGTGTCTGATTTAACCTCGCGGGGATCCAGCTCAATGGAATACTCCCCGGCATCATCCTTCCGCAGATTAAAATGCCTGGCGGTTTCTTCCATCAGATCCTGCATCTGATCCGGAGATATAAATGTCGGGGTTCCTCCTCCCCAATGCAGCTGATCAACAACTCGATCATCATCATAAAGCTCGCCATGCATGGCAATTTCTTTATGTAATCGTTCCAGATAAGGTTCAGCCCGTTTGCGATTATTCGTGATTATCTTGTTACAGCCACAATAAAAACAGACCGTCGCACAAAAAGGCAAATGGAAATAGAGTGATAATGAACGTGGGATTGGATCTTCGTTTGAGACTCTGGCCACTTCCTGATATTCATTACTCTGGAACTTTTCATGAAACTGGACAGCTGTTGGGTACGATGTATATCTTGGGCCTGACTTATCATACCGCCTGATTAATTCTGCATTGAAGATAAAACTTTGATCCATCCATTGTTCCCGCAAATTATCATTAGGTAATATGGGATCCTAATCCTGTCGCAATAAAAGGTTTTGATCCAGATCAATCAATTCCTGATTTTCATCAGACAATAACTAAGCTCTGTTATATAGGCGAAACCCTTCTTTTAAAGAACTCTTGAATTCCTGCTCTGAAAGAGGTTTATGTAAATATTTAAAAATGGCACCCGAATTGATCGCAGCAATAATCGCATCACGATCAGCTGTTGCGCTGAGCAAAATACGGGTCGTTCTGGGATACAGGTTTTTGATCTTCTCAAGCAATTCACTGCCACGCATACCTGGCATCACTTCATCAGACACCACAACACCAACCGGGTGTCTGGCAAGTAAACCTAAAGCTTCCTCTCCATCTCCAGCCATCAGGATCCGATACCCTTCATTACGTAACATCACTCCCATACTGGTTAGCATTTCATAATCATCATCGACCAGCAATAATGTTGTTGCTGCATTGTCCAGAACCTCATCAATTTCCAGTCGCCGTCTTGCAAGCAACATACTGGTCATTTCATCCGCTGGAACCGGTTTGGAGAAAAAATACCCCTGTAATTCATCACATCCCCTTGCTCGCAAGAAGTTAAACTGTGCTTCGTTTTCTACACCTTCTGCGACAACCTGGAGGTTGAGACTGTGAGCCATGCTGATCACCGCTAAGGTAATCGCCGCATGATCAGGTTCTGTCGTAATATCCTGGGTGAAAACTTTGTCAATTTTCAGTATGTCTACCGGAAAATTCTTCAGATAACTCAAAGAAGAATAACCCGTTCCAAAATCATCGATCGAGACTGTACCCCCCACTTCACGAAACTCTTTGAGAATTTCGATACAACGATCAGCATCTCTGACCAGTGAGTTTTCAGTTATTTCCAACTCCAGAAAACGAGGCTCAAGCTCCGCAGCATCAAGAATTCTGGTAATTGTATCGAGCAGATCATGTTGCATAAACTGGCGTGGAGATAAGTTGATAGCCATACGCGGTTGCATCAAACCTGTTGTTTCCCAGGCTTTAGCCTGATCACAGGCCGTCTGTAATACCCATGCACCGATTTCTGTGATCAAACCACTGCGCTCAGCCAGAGGAATAAAACTCGTCGGCATGATCAGACCTTCACCAGGACGGCGCCATCGGATCAGTGCTTCGACAGCAACGATTTGTCCCGTATTGAAATCGACACGCGGCTGATAATAAAGCTCGAAGTTCTCCTCAGTCAGGGCATTACGTAGATCCTTTTCCGACAACAGACGATCCAGTGCCCACTTGTTCATTTTCTGAGAATAGAAGCGGAAACGAGGAATATCATGACGTCGGCTCTTTTTGGCTCGTTTCATGGCTGTATAAGCATTATTCTTCAAGGTTTCTGCATCCATACCATCTTTTGGATAGACACTGATACCGATACTGGCTTCGACACTGACCTCATGATCATCGAACTGAAAGGGCTCACTGACCGCATCGAGCAGGGCCGTCGCAACAGAGGCGACCGGATCGGTGTCTTCAAGATTTTCAAGAACCACAACGAATTCATCATCACCCACTCGAGCCACAGTATCGCCTGTGCGTCCTCGTGAACTCAGACGAAGAGCAATTTCTTTTAAAACAATGTCACCATTCTCAGTTCCAAAAGCGTCATTTATCTTATTAAAATCATTCAGATCGATGTATAAAACAGCAACGAGGCGTTTAGTCCGATTTGCATTAGAGATCGCATGCCCCAATCTGTCATAAAGTAATGACTGAGCTGGTAGACGTGTAAGTTCATCAATCACACTTGCAGAAGGACCTGGCTCATTGGTTTTTAGTTCATCAAAAGCAACTATCACACCTGTAATTTCACCATTATTATCGATGAAAGGTTTGGCATTCGCCCGTAAAGGTAACATATGACCGCTTCGTTGCTTCAGAAAGTGATTGGCAGGTAACTCTATAGTTGATTTGGTTGCCTGGCTTTTAGTCACCAGATCGATCGGGTATGGCATTCCCTTCGCATCCTGAACGGACATAACCTCTGCTAAAGCTTGCCCTCGAACATTCTTCAGTAGATGACCTGTTAGTGCTTCTGCATTCGGGTTCATAAACTCAATACGACCTGTTTTATCAGTGATCACAACCGCATCACTCACGGTATTCATAGCCACTTGTGCATGTTCTTTTTCTTTTGTCAGAGAGGAAATAAAGGCCGCTAATTGATGGCGGTGCAATAACGCATATCCGAGTAAAAGGGAAACCACAGCGGGTCCAGGACGGAACCAGTAATGTTCCCCGGAAAACCCAATTCTGGATAAATAAAAACCAGATAACAAAGTTGCAAGTAGTGGAAAAAATGTTGCTAACCAAGCTCGATCTGTTCTGAACAAATTAAAAAGCAGCAGAAGTGCAAGTATGAATGGAAGCGTCAATAAAAAATTACGATTGTCATCCAATGGTTCAATACTTATCTTATTAAGTAATATATCCAGAACCTGTGCTTCAAACTCAACACCGGACATCGGTTGAGCTGATCGAGTAACAGGCGTTGCGATACGGTCGCCAAGACCAATGGCATCCATCCCAACCAGCACCCACTTTTTCTCGAACAGTGAGCGATCAAACTCCGGGTCAATGGCGTTGACAAAAGATATTTTCTGAA
Source organism: Gammaproteobacteria bacterium (assembly GCA_026984275.1). Taxonomy (GTDB): domain Bacteria; phylum Pseudomonadota; class Gammaproteobacteria; order CAJXQU01; family CAJXQU01; genus CAJXQU01. The sequence goes on along the minus strand of JALSSM010000266.1, from coordinate 6,895 downwards.
AAACGTCAGGCACGTTTGTCAGAGGTAACAAAATCCGGTGATCTCTAACCCACACATTATCATCTGACCCTGTGATTTGATTCTTGTTTCTTTCACCCGTTAATTCAATTTTCCTCTCCAGTTCAACCATAACCAGTGGAAATGCCTTTCTTTCAGGTCGACCCATTCCTGCCTTCAGGAAAATACTGCGACTAAGACCATCAGAATCCAGTTCAACATCGACATGCCCCTGACCCGCAGCAACTTTTGTAAACAGGGGTAACGAAGACAACTCATGAAGCTGTTCTGTTGCAGATTCTGCTGAAGAAACTGTTGGGGAGACAGGTAAGACGACCCTGCCGTGTCTTTTGATGGCATTGGCAAAAGCCTGATCGCCTTCAGGATCATGAAGATCAGGTTCCGAAAAAATAATGTCATAGCCGACGGCTTTACTTTTTTCTAAGCGTTCAAGTAATTTTGCATGGAATCGACGCGGCCAGGGCCAGCGACCTAATTGTTCAAGACTTTGGTTATCGATCACGATAAGAACAATATCTTTGGCTTCAGGACGTGACCACAATCCAAGATGCATATCGAAAACGACATTATCAAACCGCTGAGTAATGTGGCTATAGTTAAGTGCGGCGGCAAACACCACCAACAGCAACCCCAAAGCGGTTTTTTCTGTCCATGACAGCTTAGACTCCATGTTATCCCGTGCCTCCCCTCAGAGGTATAAAGTCAAAATTGGCTCTACTGCACAAAGAAATAGAATATCTCGTTAGCCAAACATCCATGAAAAAACTCCATTTCCCAACATAACTGTTTTCAGTTCTGTGTCCAGGCAATCAACCGGTTTTTGCTCACAAAACAAGCAGGAGTGGGATAATTCCCAGCATCCAGACAGGTGGTTTTGCAGGAATTTCCAGTTTTTGTGGTGTACTCCACGAACCTTCAAACCCTTCTGCATCGATCAACTTTGTACGCATATAGACAGGACCGGGTTCATCAGGAAGTGGTAAAGTAAACTGATTTTCTGTCAATTTCTCATCAACAATGGGATTGTCGAATGAGTCTTCTCTTGCCACTTGTATCTGATATTGATCGCCCTCTTCACCCGCTGGCCAGCGAAAAACGATCTCGGTATCACTCATGTCCGGTGGTTCGGCTTCCGGGCCAGGCTTCATAACCCGAAAGCTATTTACCTCGCCCAATGGACCGGCTCCCTCGACGGGATCAATAGCCGCCACCCGCCAGTACCATTTGCCCGGCGTCAACGATTCTTTTATTTGAACTGATGATCCACTATTTTCAGCTATATCGACGACTGGCTGATCGAAATTTTCATTATCGGCCAGTTGGAAATGGTAACTGGAAATACCTTCACTTTTCGACCATGAAAACTCACTATGCCCAACCGGCACAGCACCGTCAGGTTGAGGAGTGACAGGGAATGGAGGCTCCGGTTTTGCATTCAGTGTGAAAGCATGTGTACTGTCATACCCTTCCAGATCCTTATCATCAATGCCCCGTACTCGCATCAGATATTCTCCGTCAGGAAGTTCGGCAATTTTTGCTGACGGTGTGGGTGAGACGCCATCATAATCCAGAGATTGAAAACCGGGATCGGTCGTTATCTGTATTCGATAAGCTTTGGCTTTCTCAATCGTGGGCAATGAAAATCTAAGGGGTAATCGTTCGATCAGATCAGAGACTTTAGACAGGTCTGGAGCTGGCAGCAGAACCACCGGAGGGATTGGTGGCGTATCCTTTTTTGCAACGGTGCCATAACGCTCAGGTACTAACGTCCTGCCAACATTGTTGGAAACAGCAACTTTCCCTTCTAACACCTCCGTCGTCGTGGTGGCCTGATCAGGTGCTGCAACTCTATAAACAGTTCCCCGTACAGCAGCCGTCGCTGAAGGTGTATAGATTTGAAACCGTGAACCAGGTTTTCTATAAGGATTCACCTTATTCTCAGTCCGTCCACGTTTGAGTTTCAATTGGGAATTAAAGACATCTTTATCTCCATACGATTCAAGCGTGTCCAGTTTCAGATCACTATTTTCCCGCAGAACCAGAATTGATCCATCACCAAACTCTAATGTCGTCGAAGCTCCGGCTTCCGTCAGAATTTCATCACCTGCTTTTAACTTCATCCCTGGCTTTAGATTCTCTTTTTTGCCGGTTCCAGCCATTGTGACTGACACTTTTCCAGTGACCTTTTTTACTTTCGCTTCTGAGGACTGAATACGACTCCATTTAAGTGGGATGCGCAATTTTGTCCCCGGTGGCATATGGGTTGCGTCTGACACGCCATTCAGTGTTTGTAATCTGCGCCAGTAGTGCACATCGACCAGAAATCTTTCAGCGAGGTTCCAGAAATTATCACCTTTTTTGACTGTGTACTCCCATTCATCGGCAGCGAGAGAAGCGACTGATGCGAACAGTAAAAGTGAGATAAGAATTAACTTACGAGTAGGTTTGTTCAACATATTCATTCACCATTCCTTTGAATTCTTCAGCGATGTTTTCCCCTCGCAAAGTCGCTACTTTTTCACCATCAATAAAAACCGGGGCAACAGGCGCTTCACCTGTTCCCGGCAAACTGATACCAATATTGGCCTGTTTACTTTCACCGGGGCCATTCACCACACAACCCATGACGGCCAGGCTCATCTCTTCGACACCCTCATATTTTTCCCGCCAGATTGGCATCTGGGTTCGAACATAGGCCTGAATACTATCGGCCAGTTCCTGAAAGTAGGTACTGGTGGTTCGACCACAACCAGGACAGGCGGTCACCAGTGGTGTAAATGAACGAATGCCCATCGTTTGCAGAATTTCCTGAGCGACGATCACTTCTTTTGTTCGATCACCATTCGGTTCCGGTGTCAGAGATACTCTGATCGTATCCCCTATACCCTGCTGCAATAAGACACTCATTGCTGCAGTAGAGGCGACAATACCTTTAGAACCCATTCCGGCTTCGGTCAAACCAAGATGCAATGCATAATCGCAACGAGCCGCCAGTTCTGTATAAACCGAGATCAATTCCTGAACACCACTAACCTTGCAGGACAGGATGATTTTGTCGCGCGTCAGTCCTATATCTTCAGCTAAGGCCGCACTGTCCAGAGCAGAAGCAATCAATGCCTGTTGTGTCACATATTCGGGTGAATGAGGCTCGGGCAGCTTTGCATTGTCATCCATCATTTTCGTAATCAGCGCACTATCGAGACTGCCCCAGTTAACACCGATTCGTACCGGTTTATCGTATTCGATGGCGGTTTCGATCATGGCGGCAAATTGTGAATCACGTTTTTTTCCAAAACCAACATTACCGGGATTAATTCGGTATTTGGCTAATGCTTCGGCACATTCAGGATATTTAACCAGCAGTTTATGGCCGATGTAATGAAAATCCCCCACCAGTGGAACAGCACAGCCCGCCGCATCCAGCATGTCACGGATTTTACCGACCTGTCTGGCGGCATCTTCATTGTTAACTGTGACCCGAACCAGCTCTGAACCAGCTGCAGCCAGTTGCTGCACCTGTCTGACTGTCGCCAGTACGTCTGCCGTATCCGTATTCGTCATGGATTGCACCACAACAGGAGCATCACCACCAACGGTTATGTCGCCTACTTTAACGGCAACACTCTCCCGCCTGACTGTTACCTCTCTCTCAAGATACAATTCGGCGGGTAGTGAGTCTTTGTTCATGCTTTGTTGCATAGTTTAAATGTCTGTTTTAATTAAAGGATGGTCTGAATAATTCATCCCTGAATTCCCAGAGCACGAGAAATAAAAATATACAGGCTATTCTATCCCAGTAGTCATCATCGCTGCAAAAAAATGGTACATTTTGTCGTATGCTAAAGGGTACCAGCAACTCAACCTCAAAATCGCCGGGGATACTCCAACCGGAATACTGGCTTGAATCACCTTCTATCCAGCGAACGATGCTGATCGTTTGTCTGGCACTCACCCCGGGAGTTTTAGTCAGCATTTTTGTTTTTGGGCAAGGTATGTTCATCAATTTATTGCTGGCGATTGTCTTTGGGCTGATTCTGGAAGTTGCCTTATATACTTTCCCAGGCCAATCCATAAAAGACTTTCCTCTTGATGCCAGCGGCGCTGTGATGGCGATCATTTTTGCTTTATCACTTCCACCTTCACTTCCATGGTGGATACTTCTGATCGGAATCTCCTTTTCCACCGCCATTGGAAAATATGCTTATGGAGGAACAGGCAATAATCTCTTTAATCCAGCCATGGTTGGGGTCGCAGCTCTTCTGATCAGTTTCCCAATGGAAATGAATCAATGGATGCTGTTGGTAGATGGGCAAAGTAGCGCAACGCCACTGGACTATGTACAAACAAATCTGCGTCTCTCGTATATGCTATCAGAAATCCAGGGGGCAGGAACAGCGGGGTACTTTGGTGCAACAGGACACGAATGGATCAATCTGGCCTTTCTGTTTGGTGGCATTATCTTGATTTATAAAAAGGTTATCCGTTGGCATATTCCAGTCGGTGTTCTCACTGGTTTATTCCTGATCACTGGTTTATTCCGCCTGATCGATGCTGATCATTATTCAGGCATCATGTTCAACCTGTTCGGAGGTGCGACCATGTTGTGTGCGTTTTTTGTTGCCACTGATCCAGTCACATCGCCGATCACAGCAAAAGGGCGATTTATCTATGGCCTGTTTATCGGCATCATCATTTACAGCCTGCGTACCTGGGGCAATTACCCTGAAGGAGTCGCCTTCGCCGTTTTAATGATGAATGCAACCGTACCTCTATTTGATCATTACTTCCGTCCCCAAAGACCCCGGAATACGCAGGCGTGAATAAGCCACTATGAATTTTTCCAGATCCTCACTCGTTTTGACCTTCGTGGTGACACTGTTATCAGGGATGATGATCATCCATTTTTTTTACTCCATTACCAGAGAACCCATCCATCAGGCCGAGATAAAAAAACAGGCCAAAATCATTCAGAAACTGATGCCATTGGCTTATGATAATGATCTATTGAATGACAAAATTGAGCGAATTGCTCTGGGAGATTTAGGAACCGCTGATCCTGTTCCAATCTATCGTGCGCGGAAAGGTAATCAACCCATTGGAGTGATTATTCTGCCTGTTGCACCCGATGGTTATAGTGGCCCAATAAAACTTGCGGTCAGTATTAATTTTCAGGGTGAAGTACTGGCTATCAATATTCTTGAACATCATGAGACAGCCGACTTTGGTGATGCTATAGATCAAGATCATTCTGACTGGCTTAAACAGTTTATCGGGAAAAATGCGCTTGATATTGAGGAGAAAAATGGTATTGATCAGATCTCCGGTGCCAGTGTCAGTTCAAAAGCAGTGACCACAGCAATCATGAAATGTCTGGCGTTTTATCACAGAGAAAAAGAGCAAATCTGGAAATAGACCATGGATACAAATGATAAAGGCACAATAGACATCATTCGGGATCAATATCTGGATACTGTTCTCAGGAAAAATCCTCTTTTGACTCGTCTGATCGGATTGAGTCCCATACTGGCGATCTCATACTCTCTGACATTGAGCCTGGCGATGGGTATTATCTTTTTTACCGTGTTTACCCTGAGCTCATTACTGGTATCCGCGACCCGTTATTTAATTCCACCTCCAGCGGCTCTCGCCTGCTATGTTTTAATCTCCGCCACAATTGTTTCAGCAATCGATCTGCTGATGCAGGCATATTACCCGGATCTACGATCTGCGCTGGGACTGTACTTGCCCATTATTGCCGCTAATTGCCTGATCATTGATCGGATAACCATATTTGCCTCACACAATACTATTTCAGATTCATTAAGAGATGCTGTACTCACTAGCCTCGCGGTCATGCTGGTGCTGATCTTGCTTGGTGCTTTCAGAGAGCTGGTAGCATATGGGAGCATCTTGAAAGACATTCATCTGATATCAGGTGAAGCACAGGCTTTTACTCTCCATTTTACCAAAAATAATTCTGGTTTTTCCCTAGCATCACTTCCTGCAGGAGCCTTCATCTGTCTTGGATTGTTAATTGCACTGGGAGATTTTTTAAGTACCACCCTCGCTTCAGACCCTAAACGGCCACGCAACCTCCGAAGATGGGACACGGATGATTGATCTCTAAAAAAATTACAATATGAACAAAACCAAACGTACAGAAATTTTTGAACGCTTAAGAGTCCAAAATCCAAACCCAACAACTGAACTGATCTATAAAACACCCTTTGAATTATTGATCGCTGTTGTTCTCTCGGCACAGGCTACCGATGTCAGCGTCAATAAGGCAACGACCGAACTCTATAAAGTTGCGAATACACCAGAATCAATCCTGGATCTGGGTGTTGATGGTTTGAAAAAATACATAAAAACAATCGGGCTATATAACACGAAAGCAGAAAATATTATCAAACTGTGCCAGCAGTTAATCGAACTTCACAATAGCCAGGTTCCACACGATCGTAAGGCACTGGAGTCCCTTCCTGGTGTCGGCAGAAAAACGGCCAACGTTATTCTTAATACTGCCTTTGGTGAACCGACAATGGCTGTTGACACACACATCTTCCGCATCTCCAACCGGATAAAACTCGCCCCTGGAAAAAATGTCCTGGAAGTCGAAAAAAAGTTATTAAAAGTGATCCCGGATGAATTCAAAAAAGATGCACATCACTGGTTGATTTTACATGGCCGTTATACCTGCATCGCCAGAAAACCGAAATGTGATCAATGCTGTATTTTTGATTTGTGTGAATGGAAAGGAAAAAGTCAAAATAAAAAACCGTAATCACTGGATGATCACCGCATTACTATCAAGATCTAATCAGGAACTTCATCACATTTTTTAAAATGAATGATTCAGGGTTTCGAACATACAACG
>JALSSM010000265.1 GCA_026984275.1 Gammaproteobacteria bacterium | reverse complement strand
ATCTTTCGCAAAAACTCCAACTGATTTCGTCGGCGATTGGTGTTGAAGTCACTCGCTTATTTGGCGTGAGTGTGTTTCTGGAAGGCAATGTGATTGATCTGGGGAATTTTAAATTGCAGGTGGTGGATGCCTGTAGTGGTTTACGTTATTTGTTCCCGTTAATGAGTTTTGGTTTTATCTGCGCCTATTTGTTTAAGGCACCATTCTGGCAGCGGGCATTGATCTTTTTATCAACCATTCCGATCACGATCCTGATGAACAGTTTTCGTATTGGTGTGATCGGTGTGCTGGTGGATTATTGGGGAAAGGAACAGGCCGAAGGTTTTTTGCATGATTTTGAAGGTTGGGTGATCTTCATGGCGTGTGTGGGCATTCTGTTTGCCGAGATGTGGTTGTTGAATAAGTTGTTTGGAAAAGAGCATCGTCCTTTGCGTGAAGTGTTTGGTCTGGAGTTTCCTGCACCTTCTCCTGAGAATGCTGAAGTCAGAGTTCGATCAATTCCAAAACCCTTTATTATTTCACTGGTTATTCTTGCTATCGCCAGTGTTGCATCGCTTGGAATAAAACATCGTGATGAGCTTATTCCTGATCGTGCTCAATTTGTAACTTTTCCTGAACAGATTGGTGAGTGGCAGGGTAAAACGGGACGACTTGATGATATCTATATTCAAGGTCTGACAGGTTTGTCTGATCATGTGATCGGTGATTATGTTGATCCTGATGGGAATAGGATAAATTTTTATGCGGCTTATTATGAGTCACAGAGGGCGGGGGGTTCAGTACATTCACCCAAGTCCTGTATTCCCGGCGGTGGCTGGGTGATCTCGGAAATCACTCAGATCCCTCTTGATGAGATGCATGTGAATGGTAAGCCGGTGATGGTTAATCGTGTAGAGATCGCAAAAGGGGAATATAAACAGTTAGTGTATTACTGGTTTCAACAAAGAGGTCGTTCGATTACCAATGAGTATTTATTGAAGTGGTATTTGTTTTGGGATTCTTTGACGAAGCACCGTAGTGACGGATCCCTGGTCAGGCTGACAACATCGATCAATCCAGGTGAGAAATGGGAAGACGGTGATGCGAGACTCAGGAAGTTTGCCGGGGCATTGGGTGATCAGTTGAAGGCGTATATTCCGGAGTAGGTGTTGATAGCACGGATATAAGGCAAAGAGCAGATCCTTCACTTCGTTCGGGATGACGGAGGTTAGTTCAGGTTAAATTGTTATTGTGCTCATAACAATGTACATTGATGTACACATCTTATCGAGGAGGCATTGATTATGAAAACGGTGACATTTACTGAATTCCGGAAGCATGCTTCGGCGTTATTTTCAGATGTAGAAGCAGGAGAAATCATTCAGGTGGTCAGACATGGTAAGACGATAGCAGAGATTGTACCTGTAGATGATTCAAGGCTGGAGCCTTCCTGGAAAAAACCTGTAGCAAGGCTGTCTGTGAAGGGTGATGGTCTGGCAGAAACAATACTCAAGGAAAGAGAACTGGCAGAATGAGAGTGTTTTTTGATTCGTCTTCTTTTGTCAAACGTTTTGTTGAAGAAACCGGAAGCCAGGATGTTGAGGTTATTTGTCAGGATGCTTCATCGTTAGGTTTAAGTATCATTTGTTTGCCTGAGATTATTTCGGCTTTGAACCTGAAAAAAAGAGAGGGCCATTTAGATGAAGGATCCTATTTGAAAATAAAATATCAACTATTGGAAGATATAAGAGATATTCAAATAATTCAGTTACTACCTGAAGTTGTAGAGAAATCAGTCTTCTTGCTTGAATCCAATTTATTGCGCTCTCTGGATGCTTTACATGTCGCCTGTGCTATCGAATGGTATGCAGAGTTATTTGTTTCATCGGATAAAAGGCAAATACTTGCTGCAAAAAAAGCTGGCTTATCTTCGAGGTATATCGGAGCTTGAATTTATTAAGCATGGACAACTGGTTTGGAACGAATGAATAAGCAAAAGCGGGTCAGATGATAGAAACAACGATGAGCACGGCCCACGACACTACACCCTTAATCGCTTTGGTGATCGCTATGGCCTTGAGTATGCTGGTTATCCCAATCGTATGGCGATTTGCAGGCATTTTGGGGATGATCGATGAGCCGGGTGATCGCAAGATTCACAGTCAGGCTATTCCCAGAGTGGGTGGGTTGGGGATCATTGCTGGTGCGTTGCTGGCTGTTTTTTCTTTGCTCAATCTGGATCCCGTTGTTACTTCATTTATTCTTGGTGCATTAGTGATCATTGTGTTCGGGATCTGGGATGATACTCACCAGGTTGGGCCTTATGTCAAATTTTTCGGGCAAATTCTTGCGATTTCGATCGTGGTTTTCTATGGTGATATCTGGATCAGACATCTACCTTTTACTGATATTGACGGCGTTTCTCCGTGGGTGGGTATTCCTTTTACCTATTTTGCCATTATCGGGATGACCAATGCGGTGAATACATCAGACGGACTGGATGGACTGGCGGGTGGCGAGTCG
>JALSSM010000264.1 GCA_026984275.1 Gammaproteobacteria bacterium | reverse complement strand
GAAGTTGCTGGCAGCCATACCTGACAATTCCTGGGTGGTTGCGCTGGATGAACAGGGCAAACAATGGAATAGCAAAGGGCTGGCTGCCCAGCTGGAAAAGTGGGCAGGGCATTCTTCGCAGGTCACTCTGATGATCGGGGGTGCCGATGGTCTTGATCAGGCTTGTCTGGATCGTGCTGATCAAATCTGGTCGCTTTCACCACTCACTCTGCCCCATGCACTCGTTCGAGTTGTCGTCGCTGAACAGATTTATCGGGCGTGGAGCCTGACCAATAACCATCCCTACCACCGATCTTAACGTCGCTCATGAAACTCTATCTGGCTTCCCGCTCTCCCCGTCGTCGTGAACTGCTCGATCAGATCGGTGTGAAATATGAGTGTCTGGATGTTGAAATTAATGAAGACTGGAATGGTAAAGAAACCGCCCGGGATTATGTTGCACGTCTGGCTCAGGAAAAAGCACAGACAGGTTTGCTACAACTGAAAGATCATCAGGATTGTGTCGTTCTTGCTGCCGACACTTCGGTTGTACTGGACGATATCATCCTGGGTAAGGCAACGACAAAAGATCAAGCAATGGAAATGTTAAGCAATCTGTCAGGCCGTTGTCACCATGTTTATACGGGGCTTGCACTGGCTGATCAGGAACAGGAGAAAGTCTGTGTGAATTTAAACAGGGTTTATTTTCGTCATTTAACGCCAGAAGAATGTCAGCAATATTGTGCAACCGGCGAACCACTCGGGAAAGCCGGTGGTTATGCTGTTCAGGGAGTTGGTGCGATCTTTATCGAGCGAATCGAAGGCAGCTATTCAGGTGTCATGGGCTTACCATTATTTGAAACAGCAGAATTACTCAGGGCAGTGGGAGTAAAAATTATCTGAGAGATATTTTCAGGTTTATTATTTCCAAAGTAAATCTGGCATGGTTCATGTATGTCAAAAAAGCATGAAACCATATCCTCAAGAACAAGCCTTTTTCGTCTCCTCTTCAGTCGTGGCTGGGCGTCTTTTGACGGTCATGCAAATTGCCAAAGAAATTTCGCTGGCTGCAAAAAATGCTAAAGCCATTGCCGAGCGTGCTGGTGAAAAAGCCAACAGCTTTAAACCGATAACCGATTTTATAGATGAAATGGGGCGTGAAACGATAAAGCTCGTTGAAGAAATTAATGATCAGGCACTTTCTGTTTCAAGAAGTGCGGTGGAAGAGTTACGTTGTTCGGATGCCTGCGACAGATTTGCACAGGCGGCCGAGTTACTGGGTGATCATAAACGAGCAAATTCTTTGCATGAGCAGGTAGAACATATAAAGCAGGACGCACAGAGTCAGCAGAAAGAAGTCCGAAAACAGGCAAATGTGTTACTGGATTTGCTGGATCGGATCTGGAGCTGTATGCGAGCCTCTGGTGTCATCTCAACACGATCAAGAGTAGAGGCCGTCAGTGCAGATGAATATCAGGATAGCCTGAATGTTGTCGCGGAAACCATCGAAAAGGCTTCCGAGAGAATTAAGGCCATCATCCGGGATTGCGAAAGAACCATCCATCTAAGTTTGAAATAAAATAAGGGTTTTCTAAATGAAAGAAACAATCATCTATGACGAAGGGTATCAGTGGATTATGTTCGGTCGTGATCCGGAGAAACCCGAAGGTATTATCGACACCAATCAGTTTATGATCAAAGATGGAAGCCGGAGTGTTCTACTGGATCCAGGTGGTGTTGAGATTTTTTCTTCCATGTTGGCCTGCGTCACACGACATGCAGATCCATCCGAAATCACAGATATATTTGCCTCACATCAGGATCCAGATATTATTTCTTCACTGGGGTTATGGGACAAAGCCACCCCGCATGCTAAATTGCATGCACCCTGGTTATGGGAAGGGTTTATCCGCCACTTCGGTTGTAACAATATCCAGTATTGTGGGATCGCTGACGAAGGGGGTGAAATCGAATTAAGTCATGCCCGCTTACAATTTATTCCGGCACATTATTTACATTCATCCGGTAATTTTAATATTTATGATCCAAAGGCTAAAATTTTAATGAGTGGTGATATTGGCGCTGCACTGGAGCCAGAAGGGGCGCCCATGTTTGTTGAAGATTTTGATGAGCATGTTCAAAAGATGACGCTGTTTCATCAACGCTGGATGCCATCTAACCGGGCAAAAAATGACTGGGTTCGACGAGTCAGGAAACTGGATATTGATATCATGGCACCACAGCATGGACGCTTGTTCAAGGGTGATGATGTGAAACGATTTCTTGACTGGTTTGAAGCACTGGAAGTGGGAACCGGCCTTAAAGATTCAGCCAGAAGTTACGCCTGAATTCACCGTTTTATAAAGACTATAAAAAGGTTGCCTGATCTCTCAGGCAACCTTAATTTGTTATTTATCCCGAGTTCGGGTTACTTATTGAACTGATTCCTTTCATAAGAAGACATAATCTCCTCACGAGCCGCAGCGGCATCGCGCCAGCCTTCTACCTTGACCCATTTACCTAATTCCA
>JALSSM010000263.1 GCA_026984275.1 Gammaproteobacteria bacterium | reverse complement strand
GATCGTCGTATCAGGGAGCGTCTGGGGCTGGATGAAATCGAATATGTGGCTGAACCAAAACTTGATGGACTGGCTATCAGTCTGATCTATGAAAATGGAAAGTTGATCAGAGCGGCAACCCGGGGTGATGGAACTCGAGGCGAAGATGTAACGTCGAATGTCAGAACAATTAAGGCGATCCCTTTACATCTCAGGGGCACTGATTTCCCTCCATTTCTTGAAGTCCGTGGCGAAATCTATATGGATAAAAAAGGTTTTCAAGAACTTAATCAGCGACAGCAACAGGCGGGTGAAAAAGTTTTTGCCAATCCCAGAAATGCAGCCGCTGGCAGTTTGCGTCAACTGGATCCGAAAATCACCGCAACACGACCTTTGGCTATTTACTGTTACAGTACAGGCAAAGTTGAAGGAATGGATTTGCCGGATAAACATTTCAAGATTCTCATGCAATTAAAAGACTGGGGATTACCTGTGTCAGCAGAGATAAGCGTTGTGAAAGGCGTTGAAGGATGTCTTAATTATTATAAAAAGATAGAGAAAAAACGCCAGAGCCTTCCTTATGAGATCGATGGTGTGGTTTATAAGGTGAATGATCTTAAGCATCAGGAAAGGCTCGGGTTTGTCTCCCGAGCACCACGCTGGGCTATCGCACATAAGTTTGCCCCTGAAGAAGAAATGACCGTTATACGGGATATTGATGTCCAGGTAGGGCGTACAGGTGCTCTGACTCCCGTGGCGAGGTTGGAACCAGTCTTTGTTGGAGGTGTGACGGTCACCAATGCCACACTCCATAATCAGGATGAGATCGAACGTAAGGATATCCGTATTGGCGATACAGTGATTGTTCGCAGAGCCGGGGATGTTATCCCGGAAGTCGCTCGGGTGATACCAGAAAGGCGCCCAGCCGATGCACGGAAGTTTGTCATGCCGACAAAATGTCCTGTTTGTGGCTCGGATGTTCTACGATTAAAAGGAGAGGCCGTTGCCAGGTGTACGGGAGGATTATTTTGTCCGGCACAGCAAATCGGGGCGATCTTACATTTTGCATCACGCAGAGCGATGGATATTGAAGGTCTGGGAGATAAACTGGTTGAACAACTGGTGAATGAAAAGATCATTTCTAATGTGGCTGATCTTTATCAGTTGACGAAAGATCAACTGATCTCACTGGAAAGAATGGGTGAGAAATCAGCTAAAAATTTACTTGCCGCATTGGAAAAAAGTAAATCAACGACTTTAGATCGTTTTATCTATGCCCTGGGGATCCGTGAAGTCGGCGAAGCAACAGCACGATCATTAGCCATTCATTTTCGAAGTCTGGAATCTCTGGAGCAGGCATCACAGGAAGAACTGGAAGAAGTTGATGATGTAGGACCCATCGTGGCTGCACATATCTACACATTTTTCAGGCAGGCTCATAACCAGGAAATCATCGACAAACTACTTGCAGCCAATATTCACTGGCCAGAAATTGAAACTAACGATCAACGATCACAAACCTTAAAAGGCCAGAATTTTGTCCTCACCGGAACCCTTGAGCGATTGTCCAGGCAGGAAGCAAAAGAAAAACTTCAAAATCTTGGTGCAAAAGTAACCGGTAGTGTTTCAAAGAAAACGGATTATGTCGTTGTCGGCGAAGATCCAGGTTCAAAAGCTGACAAGGCAAATGAACTGGGCATTTCGATTCTGGATGAAGAAACTTTTTTGAAAATGATTAATAGTCAGGGTTGGGAATTATAAGTTATTACCAGGAAAAGAACTTAATGAGTAGATCAATCCCCTGTTGAAAAAACAACAGGGGATGATTCGAAATTTGGAGCTATCTTACAACTAACTCTGTTTGCGTCGTGTAAAGCCCAACAATCCTATAAGCCCAGATACCATGAACCATACTGCTGCAGGTAAAGGAACTGCCTCGACCCTCAGCGTCAAACTGGTGTTATTTTCCAGAATTGTTCCAGATAGTACGAGGTTATAATTATCGATTGCCAGAAATGGAAGTGCGGTGGAGAAAGTTCCAAGCCCACCACTATTAGTAAAGTCTGCTTTTGTCAGTGAAAATAAGGCGGGGCCGCCACCCGTACTAAAAACTTCGAGTAAGAAATCACTATCAAAACCACTAAAACGATTCATTGTTGCTGTACCAATGACATTGTCACCTGTTATACCCAGATTAAATGGTACTGGACTTATCGCACTGACATTTTCACCTGTGTTGAAAAATGCGAGAGCCTGATCGGTGTCGCCTGGAGCGTTAATATCAAGAGAACCATCTCCAGTTGAATAAAAGACCGATGCAGCATTGGCTGAACTTGCCAGAAATAACAAGAATAGTATCGTTGTTAATTTTTTCATAATAACCTCCTGTTAGAATCATTTATTATTTTTTAACTTTTCCCTTACACCTTGTGTATCACCTATACCACATATTTCATAGAAACACTAGCCAATACTGTCGTAATTACTTATTGAGTAACAATTTTTTATGATTGGAAGTATTTATAGAGTA
>JALSSM010000262.1 GCA_026984275.1 Gammaproteobacteria bacterium | reverse complement strand
GGCGATGGTCTTGAACTGGTCGAACATATACAACAGTCCTATCCAGAATTACCTGTTGCGGTCATCACAGCACATGGCAGTATGGAAACAGCGATCCAAGCACTCAAAAATGGTGCATTTGATTTCGTGACCAAACCGGTTGATCTGGAAAATCTGCGTAACTTGGTCTCCAATGCCCTGAAACTGGCCGCTAAACGATCACAATCTGATCCAACGATTATTGGTGAGTCCGATCAGATCATAAAACTTCGCAAAACCATCAAAAAACTGGCACGCAGCCAGGCGCCTATCTACATTAGTGGCGAATCAGGTACTGGCAAAGAACTGGTCGCAAGAATGATCCACGAACAGGGATCGCGATCGGACAAATCATTCGTACCCGTTAACTGTGGAGCGATCCCGGCTGAATTGATGGAAAGTGAATTTTTCGGTCATATCAAAGGGAGCTTCACCGGTGCAAATACCGATAAACAGGGGCTGTTTGAAGTTGCCAACGGTGGAACCTTATTCCTTGATGAAGTGGCAGAATTGCCATTGACCATGCAGGTAAAACTGTTACGCGCCATACAGGAAAAAGCGATACGTCCGGTAGGTGGGCAAAAAGAAGAATCGGTTGATGTCCGTATTCTGAGTGCGACGCATAAGGATCTGGCAAAAATGGTGGCCGATGGCGACTTCCGACAGGATCTGTTTTACCGCATCAACGTGATTGAATTAAAAGTTCCACCCTTAAGAGAGCGTGGAGATGATGTCTTTTTGCTGGCTGATCACATTCTTTCTGATCTTTCGATCGAGATTGGTGAAAATATCGGGCTGTCTTCTGCTGCCAGGAAGGCACTTAAAGCCTATCGTTTTCCCGGCAATGTTCGTGAACTGGAAAACATATTAGAACGTGCGATGACGCTCTGTGAAGGTGATGTGATCGAAGAAGCTGATCTGCAATTACCAGAAAATAATTTGGCTGATACCATTCCTGATTCAGAAGAAATGCATCTGGAACCCTATCTTGATGCGATAGAAAGAGAACGTATTGTCACTGCGCTGGAACAAACACGCTGGAACAAAACCGCTGCTGCAAAAATTCTGGGTATCAGTTTTCGTGCACTGCGTTATCGTCTGGAAAAATTGGGACTGGATGAATAATATGTTTTGAAAGACCCTTAATTTTAGAATCAAGGTGACAAAAAACGTCACATTCTGCCAAAAATAAGAAACCTTCTCATTGAGAAATACGCGCCTCTTCAACAAAACAATCAATCAAATCAGGCTCTGTTAATAAAAAAATCCAATAAAAACAACAATAAACAAAAGAAATCAGCAGATAACAAAAAACTGGCACACAAACTGCAAATACCATCACAACTCACATTGATGAGTTTGGGTGAGAAGTACCAAAAGTTGTTTTTAGCGATCTGGCTATAAGGTTACGAAACAACTGGCCGATATGACAGGTGGGTACAAAACTCGACCATTTTATTTAACTGTAGGTGTCGCCAGGATGGCAACACCAACAAAATGATACTTAGGAGATATTTATCATGAAAAAAGTACAACAAGGTTTTACTCTAATCGAACTGATGATCGTAGTTGCTATCATCGGTATTTTGGCAGCGGTTGCAATCCCTGCTTATCAAGATTACACAAAACGTGCACACGTAACTGAAGGTTTGGGTTTGGCTGGCGCTGCTAAAACTGGAGTATCTGAATTCTATTCCAGTCAAGGTTATTTTCCGGGATCTAACGCCTCTGCAGGTCTCGTCGCGACTGCGGCAAGTATTTCAGGTAATGCAGTAACTAGTGTTGGTGTCGGTGCTAATGGTGTGATTACAGTTACTTATAATACAAAAGTAGCAACTGGTACGACAATGATCCTTACACCGTCCGCTCCTGCTGGTTCAGGTTCTATTTCGTGGGCTTGTAATGGGGGTACTGTTCTCGCAAAATACAGACCTAGCAGATGTCGTTAAGTTAATTACTTAATTGTTTAAAGGTTAAAAGAAAGCCCCTTCAGCGAGGGGCTTTTTTCGTTCTATCCAACAGAATTTATGTAAGTTTAAACAATTGTCTTCAGAAGACTTTTAGTTATATAAAGTTTAAATTTTTCCGTTGGCAGAATCACAGAAAATAAAGTGCCGATTCATAAGGGGATGATTTATGGTGATTACTCGAAGCTGGCTAATAATAATTCTTATCATGTCTGTCTTTCTTATTTATCTGCCAGGATTACCTGGTGGCTTCCTGTTCGATGACTTCTGGAACATTCTTGAGAATTCAGCAGTTACTGATCCCGAACTAAGCTTTAAAGCAATTATGGCAGTATTATTTTCAGGTGAGTCTGGTCCTCTCGGACGACCCCTTTCAATGTTAAGTTTCTATCTGAATTATCAGTTTTCAGGTATATCTCCTCTCGGTTTTAAATTAGTCAATATTGCTATTCATGCTTTAAATAGCGTGCTGGTATTTTTGATCGTACGACGTTTGTATATCGCCTTGTGCGGAGTTTCCTCTTTA
>JALSSM010000261.1 GCA_026984275.1 Gammaproteobacteria bacterium | reverse complement strand
CTGATAATTATATAATTCTAAATAATATAAATATAAAGGGGAGTCTTTATGAAAAAAACACTTATTTCGATCGGGGCAGTTTTTGCTGTCGTAATTATCGCATCATGTGCTGCAACAGGTGGCAGTAATATGAGATCTGAAGAGATTGCTGCTTCAATGGGTCAGACAACTGGTGTCGATATGCAGGGAAATGTTGTTGAACTCGGTACTTTCACTTATGGTGGTGACAACCAGGCTGCATATGCGGATGGTAAACTGGCAACAGGCGCTAAAGATCCAGCTGTTTGCGGTTCTTTTTCTGCGGCTAAATGTAGTGTTGCTCACCTTAAGTAAATCAATACTGCAATGTTCTGAAAACGCCCGGACTTACCGGGCGTTTTCATTTCTATCCTTTGGATAACAAAATATTCAGCACCCGGACTCTCACCCACAATTGGAAACGGATCCCTTTCGTCTCAGTCGTTATATTCAAATTGTTCAAAACGACAGTCTAAATAGATTAGCATGGTCTCCATTCGAAAGAATGCTTGGCTTCAAAAAACTATCAGACATTTACCAGTCTCTACGAGACAACAAATCCCCACAGAAATTTATTAAAGATGTCCTAGAACACCTTGATATCAAATACATTGTAAATCCTGTTCATACAAAAACTGACATCCCCGAAACAGGATCATTATTGATTATCGCCAATCACCCTTTCGGAGCTTTGGACGCACTCCTTTTGTTAGATTATTTGTCAGAAAACCGCCCAGACATCCGAATTATGGCGAATGTATTTCTGGAGAGGATAACACCTGTTTCTGAGCTAATACTTGGCGTCAACCCATTCAAAGATAAAGTCGCTATAAAGAGTAACCTGAAGAAAATGCGTGAAATCCACCAATGGTTACAGGATGGACATTGTCTGATCACATTCCCTGCGGGTAATGTTTCACAGATTCACCTGAAAAAACCATTTATCGCGGATGGTAACTGGAATCAACAGATAGCGCGCCTGGCCAGATCGACAAAAACCAGTGTATTGCCGATCACCGTCAAAGGTAGAAACAGTCCCTGGTTTTATATGCTTGGACCCCATCTTCATGCCCTGAGATACGGTCTGGAGTTATTGAATAAAAAAGGAAAGACAATCAACCTGTACCAGGGTGAGATCATGAACCAGGAAACAATAAAAGCGATTCAATCAGATGTTGATCTGATTTCCTGGTTTCGCAAGAAAGTGATGGAAAAAGTATAACCTTCTATCAATTTCCCGACAGATTACCACTCGCTATCACCGGAACTAACCAGTAATGAATCTTTGCTCCTTTGAAATCCTTTCTAAGGTCATTGATGACGAGCATCGCACTTTCAGAATCCATATGGATGTTAATGACAACCTGTTTCTTCCTTCCTTCCACTTGTTCCCGCAAACTAAGTTTATCGGGATCACTACCATGACCATAAGCGTGACTACTGGTAAAACCTTGAATATCATCCTTCTCTAATAACCAGTCGATGAGTGGTCTTTCCAACGAAGGAGAACAAATCAGTGTGAGTAATGACTCTGTCATAATGTTTATTTCCGATTTATCCATCGATAAAATACAGGTAAAAGTATCAAGGTCAGAGCGGTTGATGTCACCAGCCCCCCGATCACCACAATGGCTAACGGTCTTTGTATTTCTGAACCGGGACCGCTGGCAAAGAGTAATGGAACGAGCGAGAATGCTGCGATACTCGCGGTCATCATGACCGGTCGTAACCGTCTCCTTGCACCTTCGATAACGACATGCTCGATAGTATGACCTAATTCTTTGAGTTGATTGAAGAAGGTGACAAGAACGATTCCGTTGAGAACTGCGATACCAAGCAATGCGATAAAACCAACGGATGCCGGGACGGACATATATTCATCCGTAACCCAGAGAGCCACCACACCACCAATCATGGCAAAAGGAATATTTGTCAGGATCAACAAAGACTGACTGACGGAACGAAAGGTACTAAACAATAATAGAAAGATCAGTCCAATAGCGGCTGGAATGACAATTGAGAAACGAGCGGCTGCACGTTGCTGATTTTCGAACTGACCGCCCCATTTAAGGTAATAACCCGTTGGTAATTGAACCTGGTTTGCAACGGTGTTTCGGGCTTCATCGACAAAACCAACCAGATCACGTCCACTCACATTCGCGGTAATAGTCGATGAACGACGACCTGACTCACGGCTGATCTTTACCGGACCTTCAATACGTTCAAGACGGGCAATATCCGTCAATGGAATACTACTACCATTTGGCATCGTCAGTCTCAGGTTGTTGAATTGATCTACAGATTGGCGCAGGCTTTCTTTGCCTTTGATGACCAGTGGAGTCCGACGGGCTGCTTCATAGATCGTTCCCACATTCTGACCTTCGATCAATGCGCGTAATGTTGCCTCCACTTCATCAATAGAAAGGCCCATCCGGCCAATTGACAACCTGTCGATAACGACTCGCAGGTATTGAACACCTTCATTTTGTGCTGCAATCACCTCTTCAGCACCTTCGATCTGGCTAACCACATTGGCAATTTTTTGTGATTTTTCGTTGAGTATATCCAAATCGTCACCAAACAATTTGATAGCCACATCACCTCTGGAGCCGGTCAACATTTCAGAAACCCGCATTTCGATAGGTTGAGTAAAGCCATAGATCAGGCCAGGAAAACCGTTGAGAACATCCCTGATTTTGTCGATTAATGCTTCTTTACTGGCAACATGCCACTCTGTAGATGGTTTAATCTCCAGAAACATATCGGTTTCATTGAGTCCCATAGGGTCAAGACCAATCTCGTCCGATCCAACCCGGGCAACAACTCCCGTCACTTCTGGAATATTCTCAAGCATAGCCTTCTGAACCATGGTATCGATTCTCATTGATTCATCAAGAGAGATAGAAGGCAGCTTTTCAGTCTGGACGATGATATTGCCTTCATCCATCGTTGGCATGAAACTTTTACCCAGTTGCAGATATAAAACAACCATGAAGATGAGCGCAACAAGCGAGGCCAGAATCGGGATCCAGCTGAAACGAAGGCAGAATTTCAGAACAGGAGTATAGACTTTATCAAGCACCCTCACTAATAAAGGATCCTTATGATTCACACTTTTGAGCAATCCGGATGCCAGTACCGGGATCACAGTCAATGACAGGAGTAATGACGCACCCAGAGCAAAAACAATCGTGATCGCAACAGGAGAAAAGAGCTTGCCTTCTAACCCTTCGAGGGTTAGCAAAGGCAGGAAGACAACCATAATGATAACAATTCCCGTCGTGACTGGAAGAGCGACACTGGAAACGGCCCGATAAATCACATGCAGCCGTGGAAGACGATCAGAGTTCTGTCGATGAGCCATTTCTGAGACAATATTTTCGACCACCACCACGGCAGCGTCCACCAGCATACCAATGGCAATTGCCAGCCCTCCCAGGCTCATGAGATTAGCCGACAAATCAAATTGTCGCATAAGAATAACCGTTGAGAGCGCCGCCAGAGGTAGAACCAGAGCCACGGTCAATGCAGCACGTAGATTACCCAGAAAGACTACCAACAGGATCAGAACCAGAATGATCGCTTCACCCAGTGCTCTGGCCACGGTACCAATAGCACGATCCACCAGATCACCACGATTATAAAATACTCGCGTGGTGACACCTTGTGGTAAAGCTGATTGTAATTCTTCCAGTTTCTGACTAACTCCTTCAACCAGTTTTCGTGCATTTGCTCCCCGCAGGCCCAGCACCAGACCTTCGACGGCTTCTCCTTCTCCATTGCGGGTAACGCCGCCGTAACGTGTCAGCGCACCAATCCGGACAGTGGCAATATCTGCAACCCTGACTGGTTCAACAGGATGAGGTTTAACGATAATGTTTCGCACATCATCCAGAGACAGAATACTACCTTCACTTCTGATCAATAGCGTTTCTTCACCATCGATCAACTGCCCGGCACCGTCATTACGATTGTTCTCTATAAGGGCTGAGCGGAGAACGTCCAGTGTCACCCCCTGTGTGTTCATCATCGTGCTATCAGGGACGACTTCGAAGGTTCGAACCAGACCACCCAGGGCATTCACATCAGCGACACCAGGAACCGTTCGGAGAGCCGGGCGGAGTATCCAGTCCAGCAGGGTTCGTTTCTCCATGATCGAGATATCACCTTCGATGGTGAACATGAACATCTCGCCCAGCGGTGTTGTCATTGGTGCGATACCACCTGAAATCTCAGGGGGCAGATCACTCCAGATTGCATTCAGGCGCTCCGACACTTGCTGTCGTGCCCAGTAAATATCCGTACCCTCTTCAAAATCCACTGTGATATCTGTGAGTGCATATTTCGATATAGAACGTAACATCGTCTGGTTGGGAATACCGAGCATTTCAACCTCAACCTGAGCGGTGATCCGGGTTTCGACCTCGGCGGGCGTCATTCCCGGTGCCTTGATAATAATTTTTACCTGGGTCGTTGAAACATCGGGAAAGGCATCTATCGGTAATGATTGAAAAGCTTTCCAGCCAGCCACCACCAACAGGGCCGTCATCAAGATAATTAACAGACGCTGTGTCAGAGCAAATTGTATGAGTCGCTGTAGCATATAAACTACCCTTCTCCACCCGCATCGATCATTATCGATTTCAGAATAACGGCACCACGACTCACCACCGGTGTTTCGATTGGATCATGGCTATGAATGATAATTTGATCTCCCTGACTACCGACAACATCGACAAAAACTGGAAGAAATCCCTGATCAGTTTTGATAAAAACAACCGTTTTCTCATCAACTCTGACAATTGCCTTCCGGGGAACACCATAACGTCGTTGATCTGAAATTTGTGTAATACGAGTCTGAACGACTTGACCCGGACGGATACGATCCGTGTTTTCCCGTACGATGGCACGGATTAAGGTTCCCTGATCAGCTGCGTGAACTTTCTTCCCTATGGTAATGATTTCCCCTTTTATATCCAGTTCAGGTACCGTTACAGTGTCACCAATCGATACGGTATGAGCCACATCAAGAGGGACATGTATATCGAGCCAGAGGGGACTCAATTGTCCTATTTTCAAAATAGGATCTGTCGCTTCCAGTTTTTCACCAGCAATCGCCATCTGTTCAAGTATGACCCCTTTAAACGGTGAGATAACGGTCAAAGTACTATCCAGTTTGCGAGACTTTTCCAGCATCTTGATCGCTTCCTGGCTCATCCCGGAAAACTGTAACATGGCTTCTTGCTGTTCTTTCTGGGTAACCAGTGCCTGCCATTCACTACGGGACTCAAGATATCGGCGTTTTGGGATAATGCCTTCATCGAGCAATTTTTGTTCACGATTGAGTGTTGAGCGTGCCAGATTAAGCTGTATGAGTGTTTGCAAGAGATCTCGTTGTAACTCAAGTAGTCCTGGACTCTTCAAAAGCGCCAGAGGCTGATTTTTATCAACGGTATCACCTTCAGCAACCAGTACAGCCTCAAGTAATCCACCCTGCAGGGCACTGACGACCTGTAACTGGGAACTGGGAATGACGACTTCTGCGGGATGGCGAGCCCCCAGAATTTCATCACTGGTCTGAACAGGCACTGTTTTGATTCCATAAGACACAATCTGTTCGGATGATAATGTGATCGGTGTATGAATAACATTTATCTCTGCATCTGTCGTTCCGGCAAGACTACCAAGACTGAACGAATACAGTGTCATAAATAAAAATAATCTCATGGAATGATCCCTCTGGCCTGATTAAGGCGTGCTGTTAACCGTCCAACTTCCAGTTTTTTCTGATGCATGTTTCGTTCAGCGGCAAAAGCCAAAGCCTGGATCCTGATCAGATCAATTAAACTCGATTCTCCAAGCGCAAAGGCCTTTTGTGACATGGACAAATTCTGACTGGTCAGATCACGTTGTCGTTGAGCAAACTCGTATTGTTCTTTGGTCGCCATCAATTCTCTGTAAACATCCTGTATTTCAATATTCAGCTGTCTGTGTCGTAATTCAAAGGCGCTCTGGTTTTCTGCTACGGCGATTTCTGCCGCCGTGATCTTAGGCATCGTCTGGGAAGCGAGGCCGAGCGGAATATTGATACGCATACCGATAGCATTTGCAAAACCTTCCTCTGAATTCCCCCGCTCATGGCGTGTACCAACAAACAGCGTTGGATTGCCCCGCCTCTCAATCCGTGTTTGATCACGCAGGGCATGACTACTGTCAACGACATCTTTCAGAACTTTTAAGCCGGGATGATCAGTATCGATTGTCAGATCCGGACTCATCACCTCTTCAAAAACAGCAGGCAGGACATCAAGACCGGTGATCATGTCATAGCGATGCTGAGAATGGTGATATTCCTGTTTCGCCCGTTGAAAAGCTGCTTCTTTAGCCAGGGATTCCTGTTGTGCCAGGATCAGATCTGATTGGGCCAGATCGCCCAATGAAACCCGTTTTTCCACATCCTGCTCAAGTTTCCGAGTCACTTCCCACTCCTGACGAGCGACAACCAGCTGGTTTTTCCTGAGTGCAATATCCCACAGAATCTCCCGCACGATACTTGCCAACTGTAGTTTAAGGGCTGGAACAGATGAATCGATCGCTCTACGTTGCCGCTCAATGGTTCTTTTTTGAGCCGCCTTTTGTCCAGGCAACCATAAAGGCATTTCAAGACCCACTTCCCACTCCTGCAAACCATCATTATCCATGATCAGGTCGTTGTAATGGCCTAGTGAAAATGCCGGATCTTCAACCCACAGGCTCTCTGACTGACGCTCAAGTGAAGAGATATGCCGCAATCTTGCTTCAATGACCTGTAAACGTGGATTTCGCTGGTAAGTTGCCTCAACAACATCATGTAAATTTAAGTCAGCAGAAACCGGAAGCGGTAATACATGACGATGATCGACCGTTGTTTCTGTTTCGGCCAGAACACTGGGCGGCAGATAAAACATGATCAGCAGACATGTCAGTGAAAATTTATGATTCATTCTTCAGTTTTATCCTTATAGCCAGTGATCATGGCCTTCACCAGGTTTTCCTTGTGCAGTTTGCCCGATACAAAGACCCCTGCGATATGAATAAATATCAGGATCAACATCAGATCAGTGAAAAACTCATGCCACTCTTCCCAGAATTCCTCTGCTTCATTCTCTTCACCACGTTTTTCATCACCACCACTGGCGATGGCTTCGCTGAGCAGATGTATTTGTGACGTTTGTGCGAGAGGTCCGTGTCCTTCGGCACCCCAGGCTTCCAGCCCTGTCCAGGTGACGAGAGATAAATTAACCAATAGCAGTAATACCATCAGACCGCCTGCAGGGTTGTGACCATAGTAATGCTCCGGGCGGGATGTTCTTAAGGATTTTATATATTGGATTATCTTTTTGGGTGAATATAGAAAGTTAGTAAACCGTGCATATTGTGGACCGATGAATCCCCAGATAATTCTGAAAACCAGTAATCCCAGAATGGCATAACCAGCCAGACTGTGAATTTGTTCTGATTCTTCACCTGAAAACCATGCAATGACAAATAAAACAACCAGTGTCCAGTGAAAAACTCTAACCGCAAAATCCCATACTTTTACTTGACCCTTATTCATGCTTACCTCCAGTGATTTTCAATACAGGGTCATATTGACTGAAATATAGTGTTTTATCATCATGCGAATGTCGTATAAAAAAATTTTTGACTATCTTTGGACAAATGTCCCATAGCCAAATATGATGAGACTATCATGAGAAAAGAGTATTTATTTATTGGCCTGTTGTTGTTGATCGGTATTGCCAGTCTGTTTGATGTGATCAGTGATTATTCGCAACATGCATCATGGTCACATTTAATCATGGAATTCTGCCTGATCCTGTTGTCTCTGGCCGGGATCATCTATCTGCTTATCGAGATTTTCAGGCATAAACACCATAACCAGTTACTTGAAGGGCAACTTAAAGAGTCTGAAAAAGATTTACTTAAAACCCGCTCACAACTCAAAAAGGTTGGTCAGGAATATCGGCAGGTGATCCATGATCAATTGCGTTTTTGGCAACTATCAGACAGTGAAAGAGAAGTCGCCATGCTGCTCTTGAAAGGCCTGAGTTTCAAAGAAATTGCTGAAGTGCGAGAAACACAGGAAAAAACCGTTCGACAACAAGCATCATCTCTCTATAAAAAAGCCGGATTAACAGGACGCCATGAGTTTTCTGCCTATTTTTTTGAAGACCTGCTTTAGACTCCCGATCAGTTAACGGCTGGAAAATACTCTACCCACAAGACGAAATGGCCACAGTATCGTTTTGAGCACCACCATCAGGAAATTAAAGACGGTGATGATGAATGCTGCTATCAGAAGTAGTGAACCCAGCAGGCCCAGAAAAACAAACATGAAAAGAAACGATCTGACAAGATAATAGCAAACAAATTCCCACCACGTATTAAAATCATCTCGCTCTATTTTTGGCCAAATCTTTCTCCACACCTGAACAGACAGACTCGCAACTAGAAGACCCGAAATAATATTGATGATATAAGAAATATGAACCCATGATGGGATTCCCGGAAAAATCCTTCTGTCTATTTCTCTGTCATGATCCCGAGTGTGGCCAATGATTTTTCCGACAGAAAATACCAGATGTGATGTCACCTCCGTTGCTGTCATAACGCTATCCACAGTGTCTGGACTTCTGTCTGGTTTCAGACGGAAGCTGACAAAGTTGCCCTCTTTCTGGTCAAATTCAATGGTTGTTTTGTTCCTGCCGGAAAGTGTTGAAATGAAATCGCCATACGTGTCGGAAGAAAAGGCTTTTTCAAGTTCAGTCTGTCTGACTGATCGATTCCACGGAAAAACTTTTGAACCTGGTTGTGCTGACGAATTCGACTCCAGAATAATCAGGTTAATATCGTGTTTTTTCGCCGTTTCCTGAAGTTCATTGAGATCAACTGATGTTTTTTTTCGATTAATTCCTTTTATCTCAAGAAACCTGCCTGCCCGCTTACCTGTGATGATCAGCGTCTGATGTCTCAGGATATTAAAATTCAAATCGAGAGAATCCGGGTTGATTTTTGTAAGGGATGGCTGACTCCCATTAATGTTTGTAGCCAGTTTATTGGGTAGTTCTTTGGTTTCCGGCAAAAAAGAAATCAGCCGGATATTTCCCTTATTAAAACCACTCTTCAGTCGCCATAAACCTTCTTCGAGTGCTTCCCGTGTTTCAAAATTCAGGAACAGATCATCCTGAACATTCACTCTCCAGTAGGGTTTGAAACTTTCTATCCTCTCTAATGGGTATGCCTTGTTCTTTGCAAGTAGATGTAGCCCATCTATCCTGGATAATATTTTTGTTCCATTGTTATCAAATAACTGATCAACGGATAGATAGAATTTTAATTGCCGAGGTTTCCCATTGATCATCAATAATGGCTGTTTATAGATTTCTTCCAGCGTCGAAGGTAAATCATCTTCCCGCCTGACCACCCATTTTTTTCCATTTTCTGAATGGAGAGTAACAGAACCATTTGTATCAACATCCAGCCCCATTCTTGCCACATTGGGCTCATCCGGCAGATGTGAAAGTCTGGGCAAGACATCATCTATTTTACGACCGAGTTTTGTTCCGGCCTCACCTGCCTCCTGACCAGCTTTGGCCAACCATTTCAAGATCCCTGCGTCAGCTGAATCGTGCATAACGCTTACAACGAGGAAAAGAAATAAAAGAAATTGTAGTGATCGTTTATTATTGGCTCTCATTCCAGATTTTCTCAAGTCTCTTGTCTGAAACTGGAAAACGTGTTCCCAGTTCCTGTGCGAAAAGTGAAACACGATATTCTTCAATCATCCAGCGATAGCGTTGTAACTCAGTAGCTCCCACTTTACTTTTCATATAACGATTCCAGAATTTGGAAACAGTCGCCGACAGGCGTTTATCTTGTGAGGGATCACGATCAATTTTATCAAGTCGTTTATCGATCGCTTTAAGGTAACGTGGTAGATGCTGCAACCATTCATCCGGGGTCTGGCTGATAAAACCCGAATAGATCAGATGATCCAATTGTTGCCTGATATCCTGTATCACATTCAACCAGGACAGCGAAACTTTTCCATTCAGTCGTTTGTTAATCACAAGATATTGTTGAAGCGCTTTACTGACCAACTGACATAATTCAGTTGCAACAGGTATTAATTCTCCCCTGCCCTGATCGAGATGCTGAAGGAAATCCTGTTCAGCATTAATTTTCTTTTTTTCCACAATAAAAACACGATCAATAATGGCCTTGATCAGGTCTTCTTTCAGTTCTTCCTTTTTTCCTATCGATGAAAACATCAGGCTCATTTTCTCAAAATCCGGCAGGTTTTTATTCAAATATTTCATCTGTTCCGGTAGTGAAAGACGTATCAGTCTTATTAAACCATCGTGATGTAATTTGTCGGCTTTTTCCAGTGTATCCTGTACTCTGATTGCAACAGTATTACCTTCGTCGATCAATGCCGGGTATCCACGAAGCGGCATTCCATGTTTTGTTGTTTCTACGAATTCCGGAAGATCACCAAAGTCCCATTTCTTAATACCATTACGTTCAATCGGCCAGCTTGTTTCTTCAGAAAATATCTGTTCCACTTCATCGACCAGTTTTCCCTGTAATCGCTCCAGATCCCGTCCTTCAGAAATTATCTTTCCATTGGAATCAATCACCTTAAAATTCATTTTAAGGTGATCGGCGAGACGATTTTGATCCCAGGCATCCGCAGGGATATCGATACCTGTCATTTTTTTAAGATGCTGTGTAACAGCTTCAAATAAATTCCCTGTAGCAAACTCAAGTGTATGACAACAGGCCTCGGCAAAGTTGGGGGCGGGGACAAAGTTACGTCTGAGTTGTTTGGGTAATGATCGGATCAACTCGGTAATTTTTTCCTGTATCAAGCCAGGAACCAGCCAGTCAAAACGATCGGGGGTGAGTTGATTCAGGATTGCCATTGGCACGGACAAAGTCACCCCGTCATCTTTTGCACCGGGTTCGAAATGATAACTCAAAGGCAAGTTCATACCGGAAATTGAAAGTGTTTCCGGCAAAGCCTGATCACAAATTTCATCCGCATCATCTCTGATCAGGAACGCTCGATCAAAAAACAGGAAGGTTGGATCTTTTTTTGCCAGATCGTGATACCATTTTTCAAGTCCACGAATATTGTTTATGTTTTCGGGGATTTTCTGATCATAAAAATCAAACTGCACCTGATCATCAATTAAAATATCCAGCCGACGTGATCGGTGTTCCATAGCTTCTATCTCTGTCAGCAATGTCTGATTGTGTTTCAGAAAATCCAACCGTGAATGTGTTTCTCCCGCCACCAACGCGCCCTGAATAAATAGCCTGCGTGATTCAGCCGGATCAATTGGTCCATAATTGACCTTGCGATCAGCAGAAAGTGTTAATCCGTAGAGAACCGTTTTTTCCAATGCTAAAACATGCCCGGCTTTCTTCGACCAGTAAGGATCGGAATAACTTCGTTTGACCAGATCACCTGCTATTTTAATGATCCACTCTGGTTCTATCTTCGCGTTAATACGAGCATACAGCTTTGTGGTTTCTACCAGCTCTGCAGACATCATCCACTTAGGTTTCTTTTTGAACTGACCTGATCCGGGAAAAATAAAAAATTTAATTCCTCTGGCACCAGTGTACTCGTTTCG
>JALSSM010000260.1 GCA_026984275.1 Gammaproteobacteria bacterium | reverse complement strand
AAAAAAGAGACCAGTGTATAGTAACCTGCATAGCCAGCCACCTTTCCAACCAGCACATAAATCCCGGCACCAAGAATATTTCCCAGTCCATAAAAACACAGTAGCCAGAAACCAATTTCGCGGCTGAGTTCTTTTTCTCCTGAAGAGGTAATTTTTACCATTGATCAGATGTGATTACATCCGGTTCCAGAATTTCTGCATCTCAAGAAACATGAAAGAGGCTGTCCATGTGATCAGTACCAGTCCTGTCAAACCTTCAAGACCAACAAGGAAGCGAAGATGACCCAGTGGTTCAATATCTCCAAGACCAAGAGATGTATAGGTTGTAAAGGAAAAGTAACCACAATCCATGAGAGTTCCATTAAAGTTCCCCGTTAACGAACCATACCCTTCCTGATTGATCATGAAGTAATAACCTAAAGCAAATATCCATACTTCAACGATATGTGCCAGCACTGCACCGAAAAGTCCGATCACAACACGAAAACGATACCGGACTGTCAGCTTTGGAATGATGTTTGAGAGTCTGTAAAGCATTTCATAATGAATCAGAATAGCTATCGCAACTAATAAACTATTCAATATAAAAGAACTGATCATTTTGTATCCCGCACAATTATCCAGATAGCCTCATTAAACCAGATCAAGGTTCATTTTCGCCAGTAGTCTGTTATTTTTTTCCTTTAACAAGGATAATGGCTGCAATAATAAAAAATGATCACAATAGCAACTAATCCATGAATGATATTAGCATTTCTACAGATCGGTCTTTGAACAGAATTAAACTGATCACCATCCCTCTGGCGTTGATCCTGTTCTTCTTTGCCCTTACCTTGACAGAGCGGGTACAGCAAAATGAGACTTTAACGCTAACCTTTCAGATTATTTCCGGACTCTTTTTTCTCTTATATCTTGGGCTACTCATCGCCACTGGTCGACAACCGTATCGTGCATCGATAAAAATCATTCTGGTTAAAGCACATTATGTGCAAATGATCATGCATTTGTGCATTTTCTACTACTGGGGGAAATACTGGCCCCAAGTTTACGATCAGGCTATTCTGATTCTGGCACAACTCCTTTTTGTTCATATTCTCGATGTGTTATTCAGGTGGTATCGCAGGGAGACATGGGTATTAGGCTTCGGCCGATTTCCAATTATCTTCAGTACCAATCTTTTTCTCTGGTTCAAAGATGACTGGTTTTATTATCAGTTTCTCATGATCGGCTTTGGCATGCTGGCCAAAGAAATTTTCACCTGGAAGCTCAACGATCGAAAAGTACATATATTCAACCCATCTGCAATATCACTGGCCGTTGCCTCTCTATTCCTCATAATAACAAACAGTACCGAGATCAGCTGGGGCAGCGAAATTTCAAATTCACTGGCGATTCCGCCCTATATGTATATTCTGATCTTCACACTGGGATTGATCGTTCAATATCTGTTCAATGTAACGTTAGTCACACTCGCAACAGCGGTAACATTGCTTGCAGCAGGAGCCATCTATTACCAGATCACCGGTGTTTATTTCTTCTATACATCGGATATACCCATCGCAGTTTTCCTTGGCTTGCACCTGTTGGTAACAGATCCGGTGACCTCACCAAAGACTAATTTCGGTCGTATTTTATTCGGCGTTCTTTATGCACTCAGTGTGATGATTTTATTTGAAGTGCTTGATGCTTTTGGTGCACCCACTTTTTATGACAAGTTATTGTCAGTTCCTCTGCTTAATATTTCTATTCAGATACTCGATCGGTTTGCCAGAAAAATTGATTTTAATAAATATTTAAAAGTTTTCAGTCAACTTAACCCAAATCAATTGAATTTAATTCACATGGCGATCTGGATCATCATTTTTATCAGTTGGTATAGCACAGGGAGAATTGGTGAGAATCATCCGGGAAGACAATCCAACTTCTGGGAACAGGCGTGCGATCAGGGGCGACGAAATGGTTGTAAAAACCTGTTTAACCTGATCGCTATCGAATGTGAGAAAGGTAATGCACTTGCCTGTGCAAAACTGGGATCATTATATCGTCGTGGTCGCGGTGTTGAGCGAAATGATCAGCATGCTTATGCCCTGGTTGATCAGGCCTGCACAATGGGCTTTCAAGAAGCCTGTGATCATTTGCATGAATATCTGCCGGAAGAAAACCAATAGGAAAAAAGGATGAACAGAAATCTGACCTTGATTATTTGCTTTTTATGAGATAAAGGGTAGCGTCACCTTTTATTTTATAAAGAGTAGAGTTACGTTTTATAAGTGCTAACAACCATCAAGGATAAAATAAGAAAAATACTAAGCAAAAGAAATAACCAATATCTTTTAGCGTATTTTTTCCCCTCTTCTGATTTATGAAAGTAAGGGAGTAAATGTTTGATCCCTGAATTAAAGAAATTACATGGGAAATGCTTAGCGGCCTTAAAACCATTAATAAAAATCAATATGAATGAGCATATAAATGTAATGGACAATGTTAATAGAATATAATTGATCAATGGTTACTTCTCCTTTTTATTGGC
>JALSSM010000259.1 GCA_026984275.1 Gammaproteobacteria bacterium | reverse complement strand
AGTTGATTGCCGATGAAAACATCAAAGCAGCCAATCGTTTCTGTGAACGTTATGGTGTTGAAGTTCCCTGGATCAGTGCCGAAACACATAAGGAAAAGATCGAGGCGGTTAAATCAGCTGATGTGGTTCTTTGTGCAGTAAAAGCCGGAATAAGAGTACTCGATAAAGAGGTGCTGGATCATGCTGCAAACCTGATCGTCGCGACCGATACCAATGCCGTTCCTCCAAGTGGTGTTGAAGGGATTGAAGCACAGGATAATGGTGTCACTGTTGAAACGGCCAGTGGCACATTCAGAGGCATTGGGCCACTGGCTATTGGAAACCTTAAATACAAAACTCAATATGGCCTGTTTGAACAAATGCAATCATCAAATAAAGCAGCCATGATCGATTTTGAAGACGCCTATAAATATGCAGTTTCACTGTTGCATCCAGAAGAGCATATTGAAACAGAAGAGATGGAAGAAGCAATGGTCTGATTTCAGTATTTTACCAGACCAAAAAAAAGCGGCCATCGAGCCGCTTTTTGTTTTTTTATGGCAAGGCTCAGGTTAACTGACCACGGCGTCAAGTTCACCTTTTTCATACTGTTCAAACATAACTTCCAGTGAGACTGGTTTAATCTTCGAAGCATTGCCAGCGGTACCGAAAGCTTCAAAGCGTGCCAGGCAAATTCCTTTCATCGCATCACGTGCTACACCAAGGTATTTACGTGGATCAAATTCTTTGGGGTTTTCTGCCATAAATTTACGGATGGAGCCCGTACTCGCCATACGCAGATCAGTATCAATATTGACTTTGCGAACACCATGTTTGATACCTTCCTGAATTTCTTCAACGGGTACGCCGTATGTTTCACCCAGGTCACCACCGTATTCATTGATAATTTGTAACCAGTCCTGAGGAACAGAAGAAGAACCATGCATGACAAGATGAGTATTTGGAATTCTTGCATGAATGGCTTTGACACGATCAATCGCCAGCACATCACCTGTGGGTGGTTTGGTGAATTTATAAGCCCCATGACTGGTGCCTATAGCGATAGCCAGAGCATCTACATTTGTTTTGTTTACGAAATCTGCGGCTTCTTCAGGATCAGTCAACATCTGATCGTGAGTGAGAATGACATCGGCACCGATGCCGTCTTCTTCTCCGGCTTCTCCTGTTTCCAGTGAACCAAGACAACCGAGTTCACCTTCAACTGAGACACCACAGGCATGAGCCATTTCTACGGTTTTTCGTGTGACGTCAACATTGTATTCATAACTTGTTGGCGTTTTACCATCAGTACCAAGAGAACCATCCATCATCACAGAAGAGAAACCCAACTGGATTGAGCGTTGGCAAACGGAAGGGCTGGTGCCGTGATCCTGATGAATGACCAGAGGAATATGTGGGTATTGCTCAACCGCTGCTTCCATCAGGTGGCGTAGAAAAGGAGCACCGGCATATTTTCTGGCACCCGCAGAGGCCTGAACAATCACCGGACTGTCAGTAGCATCTGCAGCTTCCATAATGGCCTGCATTTGTTCAAGGTTATTAACGTTAAAAGCAGGAACGCCATAATCGTTTTCTGCTGCATGATCGAGTAGTTGTCTTAATGAAATGACTGCCATGAGAGTTTTCCTTTTTTGTCGTTAGGAATGATCATTATTGATCATTATTGTTCGTTGTGTGTCTGAAAGTATATGTAGAGTTGATTTAAACTTCTACCTGTGACAGTTTTCTGGCCGTAAACTATTGTTGCAGTGCAAATCTAACTTCGATGTTCAACTAATTCTCCTACACGGACAATCTTCATGCCATTTGTACCACCGGTTGTTCCCTGTAGATCACCTTTGGTGATAATCACAGTGTCTCCATCTTTTACAGCATTGTGCTTCTTCAGGATATCAATCATTTCTTTATTGGCTTCAAGGAAGTCTGTGTGAGTGATGTCATATAAAAATGGATAAACACCCCGGAACAAAGTGACACGTCGGCATGTCTTTGGACTTCTGGAAAAGGCAAAAATAGGAATCCCGGATCGGGTTCGTGATAACCATTTACAGGTGCTACCACTTTCTGTCAGTGAAGCAATTGCTCTGGCCTTAATGTGGTTGGCTGCATACATGGTAGCCATTGCGATCGTTTCATCAATGCCTTCAAATTTTTGTTCGATTCGGTAATCGGCACCCAGAGAGCCGCGCTGTTTTTCTGTTTCGAAGATGATACGGGACATGGATTTCACAACTTCTACCGGATACTTTCCGATACTGGTTTCAGCGGACAACATCACGGCATCGGTTCCATCCAGTACGGCGTTAGCCACATCGAAAACTTCTGCGCGGGTAGGGATATGATTCTCTATCATGGATTCCATCATTTGTGTCGCTGTGATCACGACCTTATTCATTCTGCGGGCTTTCTTGATCAGACGTTTTTGCACCGGGGGTAAAGCGGCGTCGCCGATTTCCACTCCCAGATCGCCGCGTGCAATCATAATGGCATCAGCAGCCTCAATAATCTCCGTCTCATTTTCCACAGCTTCT
>JALSSM010000258.1 GCA_026984275.1 Gammaproteobacteria bacterium | reverse complement strand
AGGGCAGCGAAATCTTTTTTCACTGTTGCCAGTGATGCGTTCACAAAATGTTGCCATAAAGCACGATAACCCGGACGACCCGCCTGTAATTCTGTCGTCGCAATACGCGCTTTGTCTGCAAAGTCTGGATCTTCTTTAAAATGTTTTGCAGCTTCAGGATACAAACTATTCAGATCATCAACATTGATCGGTGATTCTTCCGGAAAACTTGTTTCGCCTTCTGAAAAATAGGGCCATTCTGGATAACGAAATTCAAGCTCTGCGATCAGCATCCCCATCGGTGTTCCCCAGTCCCCCAGGTGTACGTCGGCAATCACTTTATGTCCCAGTGAGCGAGCAATGCGTTTGACAGCATCACCGATCACGGCTGATCGTAGATGTCCAACATGCAGAGGCTTGGCGATATTTGGACCACCGTAATCGAAGATCATGGTTTCCGGCTTGTCGCCCTCATTGATCACATTTTCAAAATCCAGTTGTTTCAGCTTCTCGCTGAGGAATTCATTCGTCAATCGGACGTTGATAAAACCCGGCCCTGCAACCGTAACTTCTTCAAAAGCTGGATCATTCGCCAGATGTTCCTGGATAGCTGTTGCGATCTCCCGTGGATTTTTCCGCAGTGTTTTTGCTGCCTGAAAGGCACCGTTGCATTGAAAATCAGCCAGATCCGGGCGATCACTGGGTGAAAAGACGGCGAGTTCAACGGGAACATCGTTGGCTTCGAAAGCTTCTACAGCTCGGGCATTCAGGTAATTTATCAGGCTCATCAGATTGTCTATTTTTTGTGAGATGTGGATTATACGTCAGTTCTTTTTCCTTACCAGTTGTTATAATCTTTTCATTGATTAATTTTGTAGTCGCTATGTGTGAATTGTTAGGACTTAACGCCAATACTCCCACCGATATCTGTTTCAGCTTCACCGGTCTGGTACAACGCGGCGGTCGAACCGGACCGCATAAAGATGGCTGGGGGATCAGTATGTATGAAGGACGTGGCAGCCGATCATTTCATGATCCGCGTCCGAGTGTTGCTTCTGAAGTGGCTGATCTGATCCAGAAACATGCGATCAAAAGCAATATTATTATCAGCCATATTCGCCAGGCCAATCGTGGCCGGGTTTGTCTGGAAAACACTCATCCATTTGATCGTGAGCTATGGGGATGTAGCTGGGTATTTGCTCATAATGGTCAATTAAAAGGAATAAAAAAATGGCCATTGGAATTCTATAAACCCATCGGCACAACAGACAGTGAATATGCATTTTGCTGGATGATGGATCAGATCCGTAGAGAGTTTACTGAGCCACCTGGACGACCTCAGGCTTTATGGCGCTTTATAAAAGGACTTGCTGATCAGATCAGCGAACTTGGAATATTTTCTTTTCTGTTAAGCGACTCAAAATATCTTTATGCCCACTGCAGCAATAACATGTGCTGGATCACACGTCGCCATCCTTTTGGTGTTGCAAAGTTAATTGATACAGGTGACACGATTGATTTCCGTGATCATACAACAGAAGAAGATGTCGTCACGGTGATCACATCTAAAGAATTAACCAGTGATGAAACGTGGAATGTGATGGAAAAGGGTGAGTTTCAGGTCTTCAGGAATGGTGAACCGATCAATTTTAGAACTTAGCTTGTCATCCTGAGCTTTGCGAAGGATCTCATTTCGAAACCACAAAAGTAGTTTTTTAACTAGCTCACTTGATGATTTCAGCCATATGACTCCTTAGCCTCGATACGCAAGAAGATCCTTCTTGCCTCAGGATGACAAGCATTTTCTAAATAAACCTTGAACCATTTTGCCAAGATCACTCTCCGCAGAAAAACAGGGGATGCCATAAGTCTGTCGTTGATAAAGTTGTCGGAATAGTTGTCCAATAACACCTGCTTCTCCGTGTGCCTGAATCTTCAACATGGATCTTCCATTGATCTTTCCAACGCCGGGGGCACTTCGTTTCTTCTTCAATTGTTTAGAGCTTTCAACAAACTCGACCTGAGGTGCGGC
Organism: Gammaproteobacteria bacterium; assembly: GCA_026984275.1. Lineage (GTDB taxonomy): Bacteria > Pseudomonadota > Gammaproteobacteria > CAJXQU01 > CAJXQU01 > CAJXQU01. The sequence continues at coordinate 530 of JALSSM010000258.1, read as the reverse complement.
AACAATGGGTGGTGTGATCAGGGATTGGTAATAATTATGTAAGCTCACCAGCTGCGACAATAAAATCGACTCTGTCGGAGCCAATCGGTTTTTGTTAATTAGATTCACTTTCAGAATATATTCACGGGAATCTTGATCCAGCAACAAACTGACCTCAAGATCTGCCCGATCTTGTGCCAGTTTGTGGATAAGTTTGCAGTTCTTCAGGACAACCATAACGACCAAGCTCACCTGCCGCTATGGAGCACCAGCGGAATAGCGGTCAGGTGTAGCTGCGTCTTATTAGCCCGTCCGTTACTCATAGTCAACACCTTCTTCGGCGACCATTCTATAATCCGCCTGACTCAATACGGTATCAAATAGTCCGACATCTTCCCCTTCATGACGGTTGACGCCGATGTATTCCAGGCTGGCATCTTCATACCGCTTGAATTTGTAGATGGCATCGTTCATTAAGGCGCTATTGAATACATTCAGGCTCACCAGGAGTTCAAAATCCTTCACATCCAGTCCTGTCACTTTCTTGAACA
>JALSSM010000257.1 GCA_026984275.1 Gammaproteobacteria bacterium | reverse complement strand
ATGCCCCAAACGATCGACATGACAAAGGCCACACCAAACAGGACAAAAAATAGTCGGGCAATATTCAAAACCAGTGATGGGATCCGGCTTTGCCAGCTATTTTCACCTGTTGGTTTTCCGAACCAGAAAAAATTAAACGCAGAAAGACAAAGATAAATAATACTGATCCAGAAAACGGTTGCTGTGATGCGAACCCAGAGACTGGAGTGATCAAGTTCGAGCACCTTGATCAATAAAAGATAAACAACCAGACTGGGTAAAACAAAGTACAAAGTGCTACCCAGAGAAGAACGTGATTCTAATTCAGAATCTGATGACTCAATCCGATGCAGCATTTCTCCGAACAAAATCGTTAGCAGGGGAAACCCGATCAGTAAGCCAACACCCCAGGCTAACCATGCTTCATTGGTTAACCATTCAAGCATTGGTTTGATCCTTCTGATCTAATTCAAAAGACCAGATCTGAATTGTCGCTAACTCATCAACTTGTACCGAGCCCTCTTTTTTAAAACCTGTTTTATCCGTCAGATGCTCATAAGTTTCCTGTGTCACGCTGACAGTACCAGGTTTTGCTTCATAACAAACACGATTAGCAATATCGACAGTTGTACCCCAGACGTCATAAACAAATCGGCGGCCACCGACCACTCCCGCAAGTACGGAGCCAGAATGAATACCAATACGTAGTTCAAGATTGAGTCCATATTCCTGATTGATACGCTCTACAACATGATGCATTTCCTGTGCAAATTCGATCGCACGTTTGGCATGATCAAGGCGTGGTGTTGTCAAACCACAGGCAGCCAGATAGTCATCACCAATGGTTTTAATTTTATCCACGCCGTGGTCTTCGGCCGCTTCATCCATTTCAGAAACAAGATGGTTGAGTTTTTTGATAGCGGCCTGTGGATTTTTATGATCGTTGCTATTACTCAGACCAGTCAGCACACTAAAGATAACTGATACATTTGGAATATGATCAACGATCTGTTCCTCACCCGCTTTCATTCTTTGTGCGATCTCGACCGGTAAAATATTTTGTAGTAAAAGATCATTTTCCTGATCACGTTGTTCGATTAATTTTTTCTGTTCTTTGATGCCACTGACCATGGTATTAAACGAAGCGGAAAGCTCTCCGAGCTCATCATTGCGAGTCACTTCGACGGCGACATCCGTTTCTCCTTCACCAACGCGACGTAGCGCCTGAACCAGGGCGTGAATAGGCCGTGTGAGATAACTGGCGGCTAACAGTGCCAGCAATGTAATGACAATACCGAGTATGCTGGCATAAACAAGAACCTGACGTCGGAACGAATCAATCGGTTCATTGATCTCATCCATATCCATTTCTGAAAGAATAATCCAGTCCAGCCCGTGCACTCTCAAAGGGGCGTAAGCACTTAACACTTTCACACCACGATAATCGGTCACTTCTTTAACACCGGTTTTGCCACTCAGTGCCAGATCAACACTTTCACCATGAACAGGCTGGAAAAGAATGGTGGTATTTAACTTATCAATCCGTACAATTTCTTCTTCAGGCATACCAATCGCTTTTAACATTCCAAGATAGCGATCATGTTCCTGAATCAGGAACCGGGAATCGGATCTCATCAGGCGGTTACGTCCGACAAGATAAACTTCACCCGTTCTTCCCATGCCACTTTTTTCCCATTCACGGTTGCTGGTCATGACATTGTTCAATTCAGAACTGGGGATCTGCAATGCCAGTATGCCTGCGATATTTTTTCCATCGTAAATAGTAATCGCAACAAAAGCCGCTGGTGCTCCATAAGAAGGAGTGTAAATATCGAAATCCTGGAAGGTTACCTTGCCACGTTCTTTTGTTCGCATCACTTCTTTGACGAGTGAAGCAAAATTTGAAGATGCATAAGGGCCACGTTTCAGGCTGGTCGCAAAATCAGTTTCTTTAAAAACCGAATAAATAATATCGCCTGTTTCATGATCGATCAGAAACAGATCATAATAACCAAACTTTTTGATCAGGCTACGCAGACTTTCATGGTAACGTTCATGAACCTGGGCATAATAACCACCATCACCTTCAGCACGAACAAGCTTGTCTTTCTCACCAACCTTATTCGGATTGGCAACCATGTAATGATACTGGAGATAAGTCGCGGCATTGCTCTCAGGAATAAAAAACTTAACCTCGGGCTCTCCGCCCATACGTTCCTGATAACGTGGAATAAATTCATTCCGATAATAACCTTCCAATTGTTTTTGTTGCTCGTCAGAAATAGTCTCTCGCTCAGCCAGTTGGTAGGCCGTACGAAATTCATTCAGTGCTGCAATGATGGTGTGATTCTCTGAGAAAGCCAAAACTTGATCATGTGCATCAGAAAAAGCCGATTTAATCTGCTCAGTTTTCGCTTCACGCAAAGTTGTGAGTTGGTTGACGATCGCCTGTGACAGAGCATCTTTGCCTGATCGATAACCCTGATATCCGATCACAATAATACTGATGATGCTGGCCAGCAATAGTAGCAAAACCAGTTTTGATCTAAGGCTCAAACTTTTAGTCA
>JALSSM010000256.1 GCA_026984275.1 Gammaproteobacteria bacterium | reverse complement strand
TCCGGAATAGTACATTGCCGAGGCCGTCGCCATTGGTGATGGAAGAAATGCCTGAACCTGATCAGCTCGATAGCCATGGGTTTTTAACCAGATCGCGAGATTCATCATGTCCTCATCTGTTGTTCCAGGATGAGCAGCGATAAAATATGGGATCAGATATTGTTCTTTACCCGCCTCTCTGGAAAACTTATCGAACATTTTTTTGAAACGCTCATAGCTACCCATGCCAGGTTTCATCATTTTCGACAAAGGACCCGTTTCTGTATGTTCCGGGGCGATCTTGAGATAGCCACCCACATGATGAGTCACCAGCTCTTTGACATAAGCCGGTGATTTCACGGCCAGATCGTAACGCAGACCTGACGCGATCAGGATCTTTTTGATTCCCGGAAGTTTTCTTGCTCGACGATAAACCTTGATCAAGGGATCATGGTTTGTATTCAGGTTCTGACAAACATCCGGATAAACACAGGATGGCTTACGACAGGCCGACTCGATCTCTTTACTCTTGCAGGCAATCCGATACATGTTTGCGGTCGGTCCACCCAGATCAGAAATGACGCCGGTAAAACCAGGTACCGTATCCCGTATCGTTTCGATTTCCTGAATAATCGAATCTTCCGATCGGTTCTGGATGATCCGTCCTTCATGTTCCGTAATCGAACAAAAAGTACAACCGCCGAAACACCCCCGCATGATCGGAATCGAAAAACGGATCATTTCATAGGCCGGTATTTTTGCGTCACCATACGCTGGATGTGGCTGGCGTGTATAAGGCAAGTCGTAAATGGCATCCATTTCTTTTGTGGTCAACGGGATTGGAGGTGGGTTTAACCACAAGTGTTGATTGCCATGCTGTTGAATCAGCGCACGCGCATTGCCGGGATTGGTTTCGAGATGCAAGATCCGTGATGTGTGGGCATAGAGCACCGGATCAGCCTTAACCTGCTCATAGGCCGGAACGCGGATCACGGTACGATCACGATCCGCTTTAAGAGGCCTTCTGACAAATTTGATCACATTGTGATCATCATTCTTTGCCTGATCATTTTTCTCTTCACAAGCCAATGTGGTCTTCGTCGTATCAAGATAAGGGTCAACCGGTGGTTCCAGCTCTCCCGGTGTATCCAGCTCCGTTGAATCGAGTTCCCACCAGTCATTCGGTCGCTGATTACAAATAAAGGCTGTACCACGGACATCCGTGATCTGATCCAGCATTTCGCCTCTTGCCATGCGGTGCGTAATCTCAACGATCTGACGCTCGGCATTACCATAGACCAACATGTCAGCTTTTGAATCGAGCAACACTGAGCGACGGACTTTTTCTGACCAGTAGTCATAATGCGCTATTCGTCGTAAGCTTGCCTCAATTCCACCAATAATCACCGGCACACCTTTATACGCTTCGCGACAACGTTGTGTGTACACAATCACACAGCGGTCAGGTCGTTTACCCCCTGCTCCATCGGGTGTATAAGCATCATTCGATCGCACTCGTCGTTCGGATGTATAACGATTCACCATTGAGTCCATGTTGCCGCCGGTAACACCGAAATAGAGATTCGGTTGGCCAAGACGCATGAAATCATTTTTATTCCGCCAGTCCGGTTGTGCGATGATCCCGACACGAAAGCCCTGCGCTTCCAGAACGCGTCCAACCAACGCCATACCAAAACTGGCCTGATCAACATAGGCATCGCCGGTCACCAGAATCACGTCACAACTATCCCAGCCGAGCTCATCCATTTCTTCTCTGGACATGGGCAAAACCGGGGCAGTACCAAAGCGTTTGGCCCAGTATTGTTTATAGGAAAAAAGATCAGGTGCTGCTTGCATATCATTCAAAACATTAAAAAAAGAAGCCTATCATGAATACCCGACTGAATGAATTGGTTATTTTCCCGTTTCCATTAAAAAATAATTAATTGATCGTTCAATGCACAACTTTCGGGTATCATTTCTGTTTTTCAAATATCCACAAACAGAGCCCATGTTAACGTTTCCCGGTAATGCCGCTTTTTCATCTTTTCGTCTTGAAAAGATTTTGTCTGATATTCAACAGAATTGCCCCGATGTCACTTCTGTAGATGCACGATTCATCCATTTTATAGAATCTTCAACCGATCTTAATCAAACAGAAAAACAACAACTTGAGAACCTTTTATCATATGGTCATCAAGTTAAAGATAGTTCAGAAGTGACTGAAGATAGTCAAATGCTACTGGTCGTTCCCCGCACAGGTACCATTTCACCCTGGTCGAGTAAAGCGACCGATATTGCCAACAATGCTGGCCTGAAGAAAGTGATCCGTCTGGAACGTGGCATCCAGTGGTTTTTTCAATCCGACTCCAGCGTGCCAGCAAATAAAATTGCACCTTTAATCCATGATCGGATGACTGAAACCGTTCTCACTGATCTGGAACAGGTTGACCGTCTTTTTGAGCATGCTGAACCTGGCCAGCTTAAACATATTGATATACTGGCCTCGGGGCGCGATGCGCTGGAAATTGCCAATACCGAAATGGGACTGGCGCTGTCCGATGATG
>JALSSM010000255.1 GCA_026984275.1 Gammaproteobacteria bacterium | reverse complement strand
CTCATTGTTTGTGTCTCCTGACACAAAATTGGATGCTGATGATGAAAATGTCACATAATGTCCATCATCAGAGATCGATGGCCTGTCATCAGATACGTAACCTGCTGTTCCGTTTGCTGTAATACTGACAAGTGATGTCACTCCTGTGCTACGATCATGAAGATAAACGCTGTTAGTCTGAGTGAGATCAAAACCTGGCACGCTAACACCGATCCCGGTAAATACAACATATTGCCCGTTTGCAGAGATCGAAGAAGAACCAAATCTTGTAAGAAGAGTGTTGGCTTCGGATCCATTTGAGGCCACGCTGACCCTTGTCGTCAGTCCAGTCTGCCGGTCGTGAACAAAAACATCATTTTTTCCATTAGTATCACCCGATACCAGATTACTGGCCGAACTTGTAAACGAGATAAAACGTCCATCCGCAGAAATATTCGGTTTCGTACTGTGACCATTTCCCTGGGTACCGTTTGAAGCCACACTAACACGGGTAGTTATATTTAGTTGACGATCATGGACAAATATATCCTTAAAGAAATTAGAATCACTCGCCACAAGATCATCGGCAGAGCTTTCAAAAGCTACGAAACGACCATCAGCAGAGATAGATGCATTTTGACTACTGCTCTGACCTTGAACACCATAAATACCAGCCGTTCCGTCTGTTGCATAACTCACAAGCTCTGTTTGCCCCGTCTGACGATCATGGACAAATATATCTGAAGTAATACCATTCAGATCATTTGCGATCAATTCTAATGAATCGCTCTGAAATGCCACGAAACGACCATCAGCTGAAATAGATGGCCGCTCGCTATGACCATATACCTGTAATCCTCCTGAAGTGACACTAACACGTGTAGTTTGATTTGTTTGACGATCCCGAACAAATACATCATCAGTTCCATTGGTATCGTTAACGACCAGGCCATTGCCTCTGGAATGAAAGGCTACATAGCGGCCATCGGCTGAAATAGATGTGGAATAAACTGACCCATTTGCTTCCGCATTAGTAGAACTAATACTCACACGTTCAGTCGCCAATAGCTGGTTACTGAATCCCAGCAAGTATAACCCTGTGAATAGTATTAATTGAAGTTTGGAAGAAGTAACCCGAATTTGTCCTAGCATATAAATCTCCAGTCCTTTTAGTGTTATGGATTATACTACAAATATTTTTTCTTGCTTCATATCTAAAACTTTTGAAGAATTGTTAACTTTTTAAAATAAACGCTTCTATTCTCAACAAACACTCTCATCAATTTATGAATAGCTAACTGCATTCTTTCCCATTTTTTAGTTCACAAAAAATCATGTTCTAAATTTATTTTTCTTTTAACATCCCTCGAAGCGTAACAACCTTACTCGCTGCTTTTTTAAGCCGCCCTTCACCTTTGTGTAATATCGCATTCAAATTTTCCAGACGGGTTTCGATATCTTTTTCTATACTCTGTGCAAATTCTGGATTCGATCTTAAAACTTTCCGTAGGCTTTCAATGGATATTTTTACGATCTCTGTATCCGTTTCTGCGTAAACGGTAACGAGACTATCACTGTCTCGTATCGCAGAGATCATTCCGAAGACCTCCCCTGCCTGAGTCGTTCCTGCATTGTATTTTATGCCCTTTTCAGCATGCACAACCTTTCGGACTGTGCCAGAAAGGACAACAAATAAACCACCACTTTCTTCACCTGCTTTAAGGATCGTTTCTCGACGACCAAACCTTTCCAGAATTGCTCCGGATGTCAGAACCTCCAGTTCTTGCTGAGTTAGATCAAATACCTGTAATTCCTCCAGCTTGTCCACAAGCTGCTCAGGTTCTGTGACTTTGCTACAGCCCATGTCAAGTTCATCGCCCTGGAAGTGATAGAGCTGCAAGTCTTCATAAGGAAAGACGATGTTATGACGTTTAGCGGCGTACCAGGCATGGGTCAGATAAGCATCGCGTACCTGATCGATCCTTGCGTAGTCATCAAAAAAGATATGTGCTTCATAGGATCCCGCATCATCGCCGTATTCTATTAATAGAATTTCCGGAGCGGGATCATCAAGCACTCCGGGGGTTGCACACGCCGCTTCAAGTAAAGCTTCTCTTACTTTATTAGGCGGTTGTTCCTCCCAGAATTGAATAACAATACGCTCCATATGAATCGGCGTTGGCTGACTGAAGTTGTTAAACGTATCCCTTGCCAATACCGAGTTTGGGATCACAAGTAGATCTTTTTCAAAAGTTTCGAGGCTGGTTGAATACCAGTTGACAGTGATCACTTTACCAGTCACTTCACCGGTTTTGATCCAGTCACCGATCTTAAATTGCCGGGCAGAGATCAGCGTTATACCAGCAAACAACCCGCCCAGCGTATCTTGTAATGCCAGACCGAGGACAATAGAACCGACACCCAGTGCTGCAAGCATTTTTCCAAGATCGATGCCCCAGACGATCGACATGACAAAGGCCACACCAAACAGGACAAAAAATAGTCGGGCAATATTCAAAACCAGTGATGGGATCCGGCTTTGCCAGCTATTTTCACCTGTTGGTTTTCCGAACCAGAAAAAATTA
>JALSSM010000254.1 GCA_026984275.1 Gammaproteobacteria bacterium | reverse complement strand
CATGCAGTATCGAATCTGAATCATTTGACCTTAATAATGACTGGGTGGATTCGATATCGAATCCATCTCCATCATGGGTAATCCGTAAGGTTAACTTGCCACCACCTCTACAGGGTTCGTGGCTCAGGTTAAATGAAATAGAACCTTCCGTCAGATCAGCGAGCGCCTTCTCTCGTTCCGCATAATAATGCTCGAAACCATCTGCTGTTGATTTTAAATGTGAGTCCAGGTCCAGTAGCCCGTGTTCTAATGCATTAGAAGTTAACTCGGTCAGGATTAAATAAAGCGGTTTCTGATAGTGACGTAAACCCTGGATATCAACAATCATTTGAACTAACGATGGGAGGAAGTCAATTTCTTTTAGCGCATCAACTTCCACCTTAAAGTCCAGACTCCAATGTGTCGCGGGGGACATTGCTTTTTTGATTGATTTTTTTTCTTTGAGATTTGTTTTTTCTGGGTCACAGAAAATTTCCAGCAGCGAAAGATCATCTCTTTGTGAACAATCACCACTGAATTCTGAAACGCTTTTTAATATCTCTGAAAATACCTTTTCAGGATTGTTTTTATTGATACAGAGTTCCAGTTTGTCATTTCCAAAGAACTCCCCTTCTTTATTTTCCGCTTCTATAACACCATCCGAGTAAAGAAAGAACTGATCATTGAGGTTAATTTTTACAGTGTCTGGATTGAAGTCCAGCTCATGGGTATCCAGCACACCTAACGGTAAATGTGTAGAAGGGAATTTCAATACATCGCCAGTCTCATTTCTACGCAGATAGATATCTGGCAAACCACCGTTCCAGACGGAGGCAAAATTGTGTTCAGCGTATAATTCAATCAACCCTGCTGCAAGAAATCGACCTGTGGGCATCACCTCTCGTAATTTCTGATTGATCTCTGAAATAATCTGAATCATGGCAAAACCTTTTGCAGCCATACTTTTGAAGACATCAAAAACAACCATGCCACCAATTGCCGCACCTAAACCATGACCGGTAAAATCACCTAATAGATAGATTTGCCCCCCATCAGGTTTATGCGCCACGATAATAATATCTCCATTAAGTTGCTCCATGGGTGACAAATGGTAATTGATATTCGTGACATCAAATGCCTCATCTCGTGTAATCTTTGACAATACTCGCTCAGCGATATCAAGATCCCTGCTAGCTTCCTCTTCTTTCAAACTTAACACCCTGTTTTGTTTTTGCTTTATCTTGTAAAGCAGACTGGTTCTTAGCAAGGCATCAATTCTGGCCTTTAGAATAACAGGACTATAAGGTTTTGAGAGAAAATCATCTCCCCCGGATTCGACACATTTTGCTAGTGCTTCATCATCGGTTATCGCTGTCAAAAACATGATGGGAATATAATTCGTTCCCGATTCCTGTTTTATTCTTTTTGCTGCCTCATAACCATCCATCTCTGGCATCATGACATCCATGAGAATCAGATCGGGTTGCTCTTCACGAAATTTTTCGATGGACTGCTTACCATCATTAGCAACAACAACATCATAACCATATTTGACCAGCATGCCTTTGAGAACGATTTGATTAACAGAATCATCATCAACGATTAATAATTTAGTTTTCTGGTGCTGACCATTTTCGCTTAATCGCACGTAACTGTGATCAAGATCTTCAAGTGAAGCACAGCTGTCGTCTTCAATGACATTTGACATTTAAAAGTCCTTATAAAGTAATTTATTCAACCGTCATTAATTTATCAAAATTTGCGATCCGCAATATTTCCTGAATATTTGAGTCTGCATTTGAAATGGTAACTGCATTTTTACTACCACCTGCATGTTCGCGTAACTGCAATAACATACCAAGTGCAGAACTATCCATATAAGATGCGTCTTTCAGATCAACGACATAGTTAGTACCAGGAGCATTGTCCTTGTAAATACTGCGTAGATCTTTGTGAATATTAAAATCAAATCGATCCGTAATCTGGATCTTCATTGTTTTTCCATTATCAATGGGTTGTGCTGTGACTGACATAAGTATTACTCCTTTTATTTAAAACAACTCAATGTCACCTTCTGACATTGATTCCTGATCAGCCGGACCTTTAGGTGCGACTGATGATTTCTCCATAAGATTTTTTAAATTCGACCTGATCTGGGTAAAAGATTCTGTCGAATTTGTTTCTGTCATATCCTGTAAATGCTGATCTAGTTCCTGTATAAACTGTTCAGTTTCTCTGGTACGTGATTCAGCATGTTCACTTACTTGTCGAACGATGTCTTCAAACTGCAATGAACGAACAGCATTCATTGTACGATGACCAATCGAATCCGAAACCTGTGAAGCATCTTGAACAAGCCCTTCAACAACTTTCTCCATCAACTGTAATTCTGCCATCATCTGGCCTACACGTTTTTTGCCAGAGATCATGGCTGTCATATCGGCAGAAGCTGTCTTTCCTACAATTTCCCGTGCCATTTTATTGGCTTGTTGTGCATCGACTATCCTTTGCCTGATCTGATCATTAAATTGATTTGAACGAACAGAAAGGTTACGTACTTCCTCAGCAACCACTGCAAAACCTCTTCC
>JALSSM010000253.1 GCA_026984275.1 Gammaproteobacteria bacterium | reverse complement strand
GGGCAGCTTCCTGATCAGAACAGTGTTGATCTGGCCTTACCGTTAAAACCCGCACGGGTCACCGTTGCATCTGAAGGCTGGGATATTGTCGGCATTCGTGAAGATGGGATTCCTGATCAACAACTGAAATTGACTCGCATAAAAGAGAATCAAAATACGGACTCCATCACTCTGGAAACTGTCACCTTGCCACCTTTTGTACAAATTCATCGTACTTTACGACTCGGACTGGACTGGAGAATTGAAACACGTGTCGTGCGGACTTCCCCAACAGGGAGTGCCATTGTACTCAAAATACCCTTGCTGGAGGGTGAGTCCATATTGACAGGTGGTTTCCGTGTAAAAGATCAACAGGTTCTGATCAACATGTCAGCAAACCAGTCCTCCCTGCAATGGGAATCCAGCCTTAAAAGGACGGAAGCGATCAACCTGACAGCCCCAAAAACCACCGACTGGACAGAGATCTGGACAGCCGATGTCAGTCCGATCTGGCATATGGAAACTCAAGGTATTGCCGTGGTTCATCATCAGAATCCGGATGGTCGCTGGCTACCAGAATGGCGCCCCTGGCCAGGTGAGTCCGTCACTTTAAACATCACTCGACCTGAAGGTGTCGAGGGCCAGACCTTGACTATCGATAACTCACGAATCACCGTCAACCCAGGTCAACGCGCCACCGATGCTGATCTGATGATTTCTTTGCGTAGTAGCCAGGGTGGGCAACATACGATCACACTCTCTGAAAAGGCACGTCTGCAATCAGTGACCATCGATGGGCAATCTCAACCTGTGCGTCAAAATAACCGGAAAGTTACCCTGCCTGTTCATCCGGGCAAACAAAAAATCAAACTGAATTGGCGAGAACCCACAGGGATTCTTAACCTGCAAAAAACACCGCAAATTGATCTCGGCACGGCCAGTGTCAACCATATGATCAACCTCAATCTCGGACATGATCGCTGGGTATTATTTACAGGTGGCCCACAATGGGGACCCGCCGTTTTATTCTGGGGTGTTCTGATCGTGATCGTTCTGGTCTCTTTCGGATTGGGCAGAATAAAGCTTGCTCCGCTCCGTACCTGGGAGTGGATCCTGCTGGGTATCGGTCTCAGCCAGGCACCGATCGTTGCCGTGATTTTTGTGGCCGCCTGGTTGTTGGCATTAGGTGCCAGAGAAAAGATGGATCTCACGTTGAGTAAAACAAAATTCAACCTGATCCAGATTGGACTCGGTATTCTTACATTCGTCGCACTATCCGCCCTGTTTGAAGCGATCAAACAAGGTTTGCTGGGAAGCCCAAATATGCAAATCTCCGGCAACAATTCGACAGCCTATGCACTGAACTGGTACCAGGATCGCGTTGCCAATATTCCACCTCAAGCCTGGATCTTCTCTGTGCCACTCCTGGTCTATCGCATACTCATGCTGCTCTGGGCATTATGGCTTGCCTTCGCATTACTACGTTGGTTGCGCTGGGGTTGGGAATGTTTTTCCAAAGACGGGATTTGGCAATCTTTTCAACTCAGCCTAATGAAAAAAATTAAGGCTTCAGAGAATTCTCAGTAAACATAAAAAAGGCCACACCTGAGGCCTTTATTTCAAGTAAGAAAATGGTTACTCATCCAGCAACGCATCCCGATCATCTGGATGAATTCTTGGCATGATCCACATTTCATACATGGAAACAATCCACATGAATGCAAATGACAAGGCCATCATGCCACCACCGATAATCGTCAACCAGGCAAACATCGGATTCAATTTGGTTAACCACCATGAAGCTATATCAATGATCAGGAAAAGGTAAGGCATAATAATGACAAAAGCTTTGAGTGGTTTTGGCACACCAGCAGCCAAACTGAAGATCAAACCAACAAACATAAAGATAAATGCAATGCCAAACAGGTGAATATGTGAAACGCGGGTTAGCGATGAAAATGTTGCACCGGTATCAACCTCCGCACGTTTGAATATCTCTTTATCATTAGTCCAGTCAGGCACTGTCATGCCAGAGGCAGGGCTATGACACATGACACAACGTTCATTAATAATAGGTTTTATTTCTGATTCATAAACTTCCTTATCAGCACCCTTTTTTACCCACTGAATGATCTTCAAACGCTCTGCATCGGGAGCCATGACCTTCATCGAACCATTCAGTTTACTCTCCAGAACAGAACCTGATCTTTTTCCATAGTAACTATAAACAATATCGTCTATGGACAAACCGAATTCACCATCAGCCATACCATGAGTGAACAAAATCTGACCTACCGCCATCAGATAACCAATGGCAACAACAATCAGATAGCCAGAAAATAACATTTTGATTGAAGTTCCCTGACTACACAGGTTTAAGTGATGTTGAAGGGGCATGATTCGTTCCTTATATAATATTGTATTGAGATTATAACCCTCTATATTGATTAAATGGTATAAAAAAAGTCCGAATTAAAATGATGGAAAAAATGCTGCAGTGCCATAATAAATCGTTAAACCACCTGTATCTTTGCTGAATAGAAGATGAATCGACTACCGATCTGGTGTATCCTTAAGAGTTTAACTAAGAATTTTTACAAACAGCCCAAAAGG
>JALSSM010000252.1 GCA_026984275.1 Gammaproteobacteria bacterium | reverse complement strand
ACCTTCACCGGTATTCGATTTGCCACCGATTCGGTTCATGGCGATGGCGAGCGTTTCGTGTGCTTCCTGACTGATCGAGCCATAAGACATGGCGCCCGTCGAGAAACGTTTCATGATGTTTTCGATAGGTTCAACTTCTTCGATCGGGATAGACTGATGATTTTTTTTGAACGCGAACATGCCACGCAAGGTTGCCAGTTGCTCACTCTGGTTATTCACCAGATCGGTGTATTCTTTGAAAATTTTATACTGGCCACTGCGGGTTGCATGTTGCAGTTTGAAAACCGTGTCCGGGTTAAATAAATGGTATTCACCATCACGACGCCATTTGTATTCACCACCCCACTCCAGATCAGGTTTTTTCGCCGGTCGATCAGGGAATGCATTATGATGGCGGAGGCTCATTTCTCTGGCGACTTCTTCAAGCCCGATTCCTCCAATCCGTGAGGCTGTCCAGGTAAAATACTGATCAACGAACTTCTTGTTCAGACCAATGGCTTCAAACACCTGTGCGCCACGATAAGACTGCACCGTGGAAATACCCATCTTGGCCATGGTTTTGGTGAGCCCTTTGTCAATCGCTTTGATGAAATTCTTCACCGCGATTTCATGTTCCATTTCCGGCAGATAGCCCCTCGCGATCAGATCTCCCAGAGACTCAAAAGCCAGATAAGGATTGACTGCACCGATACCATAACCAATCAGTACGGCAAAATGGTGGACCTCTCTTGGCTCGCCAGATTCCAGAATCAAACCGACTTTTGTTCGGGTTCCTGAACGGATCAGATGGTGATGCACACCCGCTGTTGCGAGTAGTGCCGGGATCGCCGTCATTTCCCGATTGATCCCTCGATCAGTCAGAATGATGTTGGTATAACCTTCTTCGATCGCGGCATCGACTTCTGCACAAACAGCGCCTGATGCAGCCCTTCTCCACCTTTAGCGACAGGATACAAAATCGAAATGGTTTCGGTCTTAAAACCGGGCAGGTTGACATCACGGATCCGTGCCAGTTCTTCATTGGTTAATACCGGTGAATGGATCTTTATTTGACGGCAACTTTCCGGCGTGGGCTCAAGCAGGTTCGCTTCCGGACCAATAGTTGTCGCTACCTGAGTCACCAGTTCTTCACGGATCCCATCCAATGGTGGGTTGGTTACCTGCGCAAAAAGCTGTTTGAAATAGTCATATAAAAGCCGTGAACGATCGGATAAGACAGCAAGTGCGGTATCCGTTCCCATGGAACCTGTTGGCTCCAGACCATTGGCGGCCATGGGTGCCATCAGGGTTTTCAGATCTTCGTGGGTGTAACCAAACGCCTGTTGACGTTGTAACAGGGTTTCCCCATCGGATCCATGAATTGATTTCGGATTTGGTAATTTTTCGATCGGGATCAGGTTTTCTTTTAACCAGTCCGCATAGGGATGTTCTGTCGCGAATTGTTTTTTCAGTTCTTCATCATCAATAATGCGTCCCTGTTTTGTATCAACCATAAAGATACGACCGGGATGCAATCGATCCTTGATCAAAACATTCTCAGGTGGAATTTCCAGTACTCCGACTTCAGAAGCCATCACGACCATATCGTCTTTGGTGACGTAATAACGTGAAGGCCGAAGACCATTGCGATCCAGCACTGCGCCGATCACTTCACCATCAAGAAAGGCCACCGATGCCGGACCATCCCAGGGTTCCATCAGACAGGCATGATATTCATAAAAGGCCTTGCGTTCAGCATCCATGGTTTCATGACCGCTCCAGGCTTCCGGGATCATCATCAGGATCGCATGCGGTAGAGGACGACCCGTCATGTGTAAAAACTCCATGACATTATCAAAGGTCGCTGAGTCGCTGCCGCCCTCGATCACGATCGGAAAGAGTTTCTTCAGATCTTCACCAAATAATTCTGACTGACATTGTGATTCACGCGCATGCATCCAGTTTGCATTTCCTCGTGCGGTATTGATCTCGCCATTATGGGCAATGTATCTGAACGGATGAGCGAGTTTCCAGGCCGGGAATGTATTGGTGGAAAAACGCTGATGAACCAGCGCCATGGCCGACTCAAAATCGGGTTCATTGAGATCGGGAAACATCGGTTCAAGCTGAGGCCCGGTCAACATCCCTTTATAGAGAAAGGTACGATAAGAAAGCGATGGCACATAAAAACGATCCTGCTCTGACAGATCAGAATTCCAGATCGCATGTTCTGCAAGTTTACGGATCACATATAGCTTGCGTTCAAACGATGCTTCGTCTTTTATATCGTTACCACGACCAATAAAGATCTGTCTGAAGGTTGGTTCACCTTTTTTAGCGGTTGGGCCTATTGAAGTATCATCCGTTGGAACATCGCGCCAGCCAAGTACTTTCTGGCCTTCTTCCATGACGATATTTTCAAGGATTTCCTGACATCGTTTTGATTGCTCCGGATCATTGGGCAAAAAGATCAGCCCCGCGCCGTATTGGCCGAATTCCGGTAGTTTGATGTTCAGTTCTTTACAGACGCGCTGGAAAAATTTATCCGGTATCTGGGTCAGGATGCCAACACCATCACCGGTATTTTCTTCGCAACCGCAGGCGCCACGATGGATCAGGTTTTTCAGGATGGTT
>JALSSM010000251.1 GCA_026984275.1 Gammaproteobacteria bacterium | reverse complement strand
TGGGATCTACGTCAGTGGTAAGGCACAAAAAATGATCCCGCCAACAGTTGGAGAATGGCTTAGCAAACGAAGTTAGGCATAACGGCTCTATATTGAGCAAAAAAGACCGCTTATGCGGTCTTTTTTTATAACTGTTGATAATCTACTCCCTGTTACGCCATAATGACCATCATTAAGTGAAGGGAACCATGATCTTCAGCAAGATCAATTATTATAATAATCCCTCTCAGGAGATTGATTATGAACATTAAAAACCTGTTAGATAAAAAAGGTCATCAGTGCCATACGATTAGCCCGGAAAATACAATGGCCGATGCAGTCAATAAAATGATGCAGCACCATATCGGCTCTCTTATTGTTGTTGAAGAAGAAAAACCTGTCAGTATCATCACTGAACGAGATGTCATGTTTACCATCCACCATCGCGGATGTGACATTAACTCAACCAAGATTCAGGAAATTATGGGATCGAAACTGGTTTCCTGCAATATTTCCCACACCATTAAAGAAGCAATGGCGTTGATGTTTGAGAATGAAACGGGTCGAAGGGTGCGTCACTTACCGGTTCTGGACGATGGAAAACTTGTTGGTCTGGTATCTAACGGCGACCTGTTACTTAGAATGATTGAAGAAACTGAGTTTGAAAATCGAGTAATGAAAAACTATATACAGAACTGGCCAGAAGAGGATGTTAGCTAGCTGCTTTTAACTCGTCTTTTGGCGTCTCAACTTTTTCTCTCGCTTCTCCCACCCAGGGATATTCGATCTGCAAATTGTTACTTTTTCCAAAGTTGATCAGGAAATCAAACATTATTTTGTTTTCCTTTTCGAGGACTGTATCAATCACTACGGCCGGCAATCCATTTTTTACAGCCATGTGGACTCTTGGATGACTGATAATCTGCTTCTTTGGCCCAACAGTTGATACCGCTACGGTCAATCGTTGCGCCCAGTCACTGGGACGGAATTTCTGGCCATCCAATGTTGTTCCAAGAAGAGTTATTGAATCTGACTTTTTTTCCAATTTTCTTACAACCATTTGATTATAAATACTTTCCCGAACATCTTAAGTTCCTTTTAAGAGGTTCCATTGTGTTTTATCGGCATTTCTGCAGTAAACTATAGCAGCAAATACACCTTTGTTTGTTTCCTTAGAATTAAAACACTATTTATAGGCTTGATGCAATGCAGCAAAATGTAAAATTAATTGAAACCTTTTATTCTTCATTTCAAAAACTGGATGGAGAATCCATGGCAGAATGCTACCACCCAGAGATTGAATTTTCTGATCCTGTCTTTCCTGATTTGAAAGGTGATGAAGCTGCAGCCATGTGGAAAATGTTGTGCTCTCAGGCAAAAGATTTTAGTTTGACATTTGATAAGGTTGAGGCAGACGATCTGTCAGGCAAAGCGCATTGGGAAGCCGTCTATAATTTTTCAGCGACAGGCAGAAAAGTTCACAACATCATCAATGCGGAGTTTCAATTCAAGGATGGAAAAATCATCCGCCACAAAGACAACTTCGATTTCTGGAAATGGAGCAAGATGGCACTGGGACCAACCGGGTTCTTGTTAGGCTGGACACCTCTACTCAAAAACAAGATTCGCCAACAGGCTGCTAAAAATCTGGAAAAGTTTATACGTCGATCAAAGTAACGTTCAACTTTTCATCCCAAAATAGGCCAGTACAGATGGTACAACAAGCCACATTAATCCTTTGATCAGGAAAAAAAGAAAACCTGCCCACCCCATCATTTTAAAGCGTTGTTTCCAACTATAAGGACATTCTTTCTCTTTTTTTTCCATCATTAATCAATCATTATTTTCTGATCCATCACTTGGCCAATACAATGGCTATTTTTGTACCACCCAGATCACTGGCCTCAATGATCAGTTTTCCCTGATAAACCTGCTCGACCAGATTCCGCACAACAGCCATACCAATACCATGACCTTCGACCTGCGAATCACCTCGCACTCCCCTTCTTAAAATTGCCTCCCGTTCCTCCGGGGCTATACCGGGACCATCATCTTCAACTAATATTGTTAGCCTGGTTCCCTCTGTTGAAAGAGCTGCGACACTGACTTTGTGATCACACCACTTACAGGCGTTATCCATCAGATTTCCCAACAGTTCCATCAGATCACCTTCATCACCGATAAACTTTAAATCCGGATCGATATCAAGTTTGAACTCAATCTGTTTATCAACATACACTTTCTTAAATGTATTAAGCAGTTTCTGCGCCACTTTATCGATATTGATCGGTGCAGCGAGTGCTTTTCGTCCAGAAGCAACGGCTTTTTGAAGTTGATATTCGACTGTCTTATCCAGTCGTTCTATCTGTTCTGATACTGTTTGCTTTGTCTCTTTCGGCAGGGCATTACTCTCAACCAGATTACGTAAAACGGCCAGTGGTGTTTTCAAACTATGAGCCAGATCACCCAGGGCATTTCGATAGCGTTTCAATTGACTATTACTGGAACGTATCAAAGCATTCATGTTCGTTGCCAACAACTCTATTTCACGCGGATAGTTAGCCGAAAGTTCCTCTTTTCTACCTGCTTCTATATCCTTCACTTCTGATGCAATTTTCCGGAGAGGGGCCAGGCCCCAACGTAAAATGATCGCCTGAACTAACAGTAATACGAGCACAGCCGCCCCTAACCACATGGCCAGACTTTTTCTGAATTGTTTACGTTGTTTCTCAAAATGCTCTTTGGTTTCTGCGACATAAAATGTATAACCCCTCACGATGTAAGGTGCGACTTCCCACATGACACCCAGGCCAAGTGTATACAGCTCAGTTCCATTATCAGCACTTAGTTCAACAAACCTCGGCTCACCTTTTGTTGTGATTGACTCAAATGGGATCTTGATTCCAAGCATAGAACCTGAACGCCAGATCACTTCACCCTGATCTGAAATTATCTCTGCATAGAGACCAGAAACCGGTGTGGAAAAACGCAGATCCGGCAGGGCATCGGGCATGGTTAAAGTACGAATATCATCAGAATCTGCAGCTGCCAGAAGACTAAATATTTCTGTCTGCAAGCGTTCTTTAATGGCAACGATTCCGCTATCTGTAAATGCCCGATCAAGTGCATAACCGGTAAAACTGAGGAAGGCTGCAAGCACAATACTGGCGGCTAACAGTAATCGTGCATTGAGAGACATCATTTTTGAAAAGTGCTTCTAATCGACTGATCGGAAACGATAACCACGTCCACGTAGGGTTTCTATGGGATTTAGAGACTTGTCCGGATCCAGTTTTTTTCGCAAGCGTCCGATAATGACTTCTAATACATTACTGTCACGATCAAAATCATCTTCATATAAATGTTCGGATAATTCAGATTTTGAGACAACCTTGTCAGTGTGCAGGATCAGGTACTCCAGAACTTTATACTCAAAAGCCGTTACGTCGATCTCTTCATCATCAAACAGCATTTTCTGTGCAGCCGTATCCAGGGTAAAACGACCCATAGGGATTTTTGAATCAGAAAATCCAGCCGATCGGCGGATCAATGCACGAAGCCGGGCGATCAGCTCTTCCATATGGAAAGGTTTGACCAGATAATCATCGGCTCCACTTTCAAGACCTTCTACCTTTTCTTCCCATCGGCCACGAGCGGTCAAAATCAAAACGGGAAAATCACTCTCTTCTTCCCGCCATTTTTTTATCACTTCAATACCGGAGATATCCGGCAGGCCAATATCAACCACGGCCACATCAATCGGATATTCTTTACCAAGATATAAACCATCTTCTCCAGTATTGGCAACATCGACTGCAAAACCCGCCTCTCTCAGGCTGGATGAGATCTGATCGGCTAAAGGAAATTCATCTTCAATCAGCAGTAATCGCATGTTAGAGGATCTCCCCTGTCGTGGCTTTCACCTGCACAATCCTGACTTGTCCATCATTCATCAACACTCTGAATCGATAGACAGTGACACCTTCAACGCCACTGGTTTCACTGCTTATCACTTTGCCGGATGTAGCCTTCGCTGCGATCACGGCAGCTTCGTCTTCTGAAATCACGACCTGTTCCGTTTGCGAAGTTTCAGCCAGAAGTAGATCAGCAGCAACAGAAACATCCATCAGCATTGAGACTGCTGTAATAGATGAGAATAATATGATGGATAACAGGTTAATCTTAAGCTTCATTTGCTGAATAAATTTCCGAATAATAGTCTATAGTACATAAAATCAACTGAATCAAGACTGAACATTTGGCTCTCAAACTTATTTAAATTTTCTATCGTGCTGTAAAGAAGGTATCATTTGACGGGCTTCGTGCACCTTAATCGGGTCAATATCAGCGACAATAAAACCAGCCTCAGTCCCCGCATCAGCCAGTATATTACCCCAGGGATCGACGATCAGCGAATGTCCATATGTCGCACGCCCGGTGTGTCTGACTCCATTCTGATCCGCAGCAAAAACAAAACAACCATTTTCAATCGCCCGCGCACGTAATAATACATGCCAGTGAGCTTCACCTGTTGTCTGGGTAAAAGCTGCTGGGATCGTAAAAAAATCAGCACCTTTCTTTGCCATTGTTCGATATAATTCCGGGAAACGAATATCATAACAGATGGACATCCCCAGATTTCCCCAAGGCGTTTTTGTCACAACAGATTCTACTCCAGGCTTGACCGCCTCGGATTCCAGATAAGACTCATCATTTTCTAAGCTGACATCAAACAAATGAATTTTATTATACCGAGCAACAATCTCTCCTGAATCATTGATCAGAAAAGCACGGTTATTGACTTGGGTATCATTGATACGAACAGGTAATGAACCTGATTGTATCCAGACTGAAAGCTCTTTTGCCAATGAGCAAAATAACTGTAAAGCAGGGTGCTGATCTTCTGTGACCGCTTTTTCAAGAGTTGTCTGATCATCAACTTCTATCGCCGCGAAATATTCCGGCAGACAGATCAGATTGGCTCCGGCTGCGTGTGTCTGTCGAGCCAGTAATTCTGCCTGTTTCAAATTTGCGCCGAGATCATCATCGGCACAAAATTGAATGCAACCGACTTTGAAAGTTCTAGCCATTAAACTTCTTTGTCAGAAACAACAATTCCATCTTCATCCGCATAGAGATAATGGCCGGGAATAAAATTAACTCCTGCAAAAGTCACCGTAACATCTCGTTCGCCAATATCTTTTTTCAAACTTTTTTTCGGGTTTGTGTTCAAGGCTTTGACACCAATATCCATCGCTCCGATCTCTCCAGAGTCTCGAATACAGCCGTAGACAACAACCCCGGACCAACCATTCTTTATACCCAGTTCGGCAAGCATATCGCCTAAGAGTGCACAACGTAATGATCCACCTCCATCAACAACCAGAACCTTTCCATTACCAGATTGTTCCAATGTTGATCTGACATAACTGTTATCTTCATGACATTTAACGGTTGAGATCATGCCGGAGAACTTTTTCTTTCCACCGTAGCTAGTAAACATTGGTGTAGCGACTTGCAGTGAGTCTCCATATTCGTCATAAAGATCAGCGGTTGCGTGAGACATACTTGAACTCCTTACCTTATTGGCTATTTTTTAAAAGTGCATCATAACAATCGGGACGACGATCCGACAATAAATCATTGAGCGGGGTTATTGATTTGTTTTTTGCTTCAGCCGGATCAATTTCTGTAATAAAAAGTTCATTTGTTTGTGAAGCTGCACGATGGATTAATATCCCGCCGGGTGCCACGATCTGACTTTTACCAGTAAATTTAAGTTCACCCTGCGGACGGTTATCCACTCCGAAACGATTCGTCGTCACGGCAAAAACTCGGTTTTCCAGACAGCGTGTTAACATGGCCTTCTGACAAAAGGTCAATACCAGATTTGATGGATGACAAATAATTTCTGCGCCCATTAAAGTGAGACCTCGGGCAACTTCAGGAAAGGCCCAGTCAAAACAGACCATCATACCGATCCTGGTTCCTTTTACTGTCTGGACAGAAAGTGGGGTATCACCTGGATCAAAAGTATTTTTTTCTTCATTAAATAAATGAAGTTTTCGGTAGATATGCTCAATACCATTGGGACCAACAAGAACTGAACTATTGAAGACCTTGCCGGAAGATCGTTCGGCAAAACCTGTAACAATATGCAGATTGTTCCTATTACAAAGCTCAATAAGGTTTTTTAGCGTTGGTGAATCATCAGGATCTTCAGCCAGACTTATTAGTTCCTGTCTGTCTTTGAAATAGTAACCTGTAAATGCCAGTTCAGGTAATACAATCAGATCCGCTTCAACAGATTCTAAAGCTGTAATTACTTTTTCCAGATTCTTTTCTACTTTCCCAAATAATGGCCGAAACTGGAAATACCCTATTCTCATTTTTTGGTCGGCCGTTTCCAGCCAGTGATCACAACCTGTTTAGCACGACTAATCGTAAGCTGTTCAGCAGGTGCATTCTTCGTAACGGTGGTTCCTGCAGCAATCGTTGCGCCATCTTCAATTTCTACTGGTGCTACTAACTGTGAATCTGATCCGATAAAGACATTATCACCGATAACTGTTCTAAATTTATTTGCCCCATCATAGTTACAGGTAATGGTTCCTGCTCCTATATTTACCTGTTTGCCAATATCGGTATCACCAATATAACTCAGGTGATTTATTTTAGATCCTTCTGCAACAATCGATTTTTTGATTTCGACAAAATTTCCGACATGGACATTTTCACCAAGTTGAGTCTCCGGTCTGATCCGCGCAAAAGGCCCAATTTTTGTACCGTTGCCTATGACAGCATCTTCGATCACACAATTAGCGAGGATTTCCACATTCTCACCAATTTCTGAATTTTTGATCACCGTATTAGGGCCAATCTTTACGTTATTGTTCAGACTGACATTGCCTTCAAAAACAACATTAATATCAATAATGATATCCTGTCCAACTTCGAGATCACCTCGCACATCAACTCTTGCTGGATCTCTCAGTGTCACACCTGCAGCCATTAATTCTTCTGCATGCTTTAACTGATAATATCTTTCCAGCTCAGCCAGTTGTTTGCGGTTATTAACACCCATAACCTCATATTCATTTTCTGGCTGAATCGCCATGATTTCTACACCATCTGCAACCGCCATTTCTACAATATCTGTTAAATAATATTCACCCTGAGCATTATTATTATTCAGTTTTCCTAACCACTTATTGAGTAATTTACCAGACACCGCCATCATTCCTGTATTAACTTCACAGATTTCTTTTATGGTATCCGTTGCATCTTTTTCTTCTACAATTTTATCAATCAATTGATTGGAATTACGGACAATACGGCCATAACCTGCTGGATTTTCCAGATCTACAGTTAACAAACTAAAGCCTGTTTTTTTTGAAGAATTAACCAGATCAGTTAATGTTGATGGGAGAGTTAATGGAACATCCCCATATAATATAAGGACAGTATCTTCATCAGAAAAAACAGGAGACGCTTGCTGAACAGCATGGCCCGTTCCCAATTGCTCACGTTGTTCAATCCAATCTGCTTCAAGATGAGTCAGCTCATTTCTGACCAGTTCTCCCCCGTGCCCATATATAATGCCGACCTTACAGTCTGGAATTGTCCTGGCAGTATGATAAACATGCTCCAGCAATGGCATGTGTGCAACTTTATGTAATACTTTTGGCAAGGCAGATCGCATTCTGGTTCCTTTACCAGCAGCAAGGATTATAGCGGTTGTACCCATAGTCTTTTCCTGTGTTCGTTTAGATTATAATAATTGTTCTATAAAACGATACAAGAACTGTGCCTTTTATTTCACAATTATGACAAACAAATTCACTAAATATCGGGCATAAAAAAGCCCAATCAGGAAAGACCTGATCGGACTTTTAATAAGTTCATAAAAAACTTCTTATTTTCGGCGTTTTCTTAACCGTTGTATTGCCTGTAATTGTGCCGCTGCCTCGGCTAACTGAGCTTGTGCTCTGGCAAGATCCATTTCTGCATCACGGTTTTTAATTGCTTCTTCAGCTTTTCGCTTGGCTTCAAGTACAGCAGCCTCATCAAGATTTTCCGCACGCGCTGCTGTATCAGACAAGATAGTCACAACATGTGGCTGCACCTCAAGAATGCCACCAGAAACATAAAATGCCTCTTCGTTTCCATCTGGCATTTGCAGACGTACTTCACCCGGTGCTAACGTTGTCATCAAAGGAGCATGTCTTGGTGCAATACCGACTTCACCTGCAATCGCAGGTGCAAACACCATTTCAGCGAGACCCGAAAATATCTCAGCTTCCGCACTTACAATATCTACATGAATCGTCATCGCCATAATCTATCAGCCTACATGTCCTTGGCTTTTTCGATAGCCTCTTCAATCGTACCAACCATATAGAAGGCCTGCTCTGGAAGGTCATCGTGCTCACCATTAATGATCGCTTTAAAACCCGCAATCGTATCTTTCAATGGAACATATTTTCCAGGAGAACCCGTAAAGACTTCTGCAACAAAGAACGGTTGTGACAAGAAACGCTGGATCTTTCGAGCGCGTGTTACAACCAGTTTATCTTCTTCAGACAGCTCATCCATACCCAGGATTGCAATGATGTCACGCAATTCTTTATAGCGTTGCAGTGTATTCTGTACACCACGTGCTACTTCATAGTGCTCCTGCCCAATGATCAATGGATCAAGCTGACGACTGGATGAATCCAATGGATCAATCGCAGGATATATACCAAGCTCCGCAATCTGTCTTGAAAGTACAACGGTTGCGTCAAGATGCGCAAAGGTTGTTGCTGGCGAAGGGTCAGTCAAGTCATCCGCAGGTACATAAACCGCTTGGATTGACGTGATTGAACCTGTCTTGGTTGAAGTAATGCGCTCCTGAAGTTTACCCATTTCTTCTGCCAGTGTCGGTTGGTAACCTACCGCAGAAGGCATTCGGCCCAACAGTGCTGATACTTCTGTTCCTGCTAATGTATATCGATAGATATTGTCGATAAACAACAATACATCCAGTCCCTGATCTCGAAATTTCTCTGCCATGGTCAGACCCGTCAGGGCAACTCGCAGTCTGTTACCAGGAGGCTCATTCATTTGACCATAAACCAGGGATACCTTATCGATAACGCCTGAATCAGTCATTTCATGGTAGAAGTCATTACCTTCACGAGTACGTTCACCGACACCGGCGAATACAGAATAGCCACCATGCTCTTTAGCAATATTGTTGATCAATTCCATCATGTTAACGGTCTTCCCAACACCGGCACCACCAAACAGGCCAACTTTACCACCTTTGGCAAAAGGACAGACCAGATCAACAACCTTGATACCTGTTTCCAGTAATTCTGACGCTGGGGATAATTCAGTGAACTTAGGCGCTGCACGGTGGATAGGCATTGTTTCTTCAGCACCGATGTCACCTTTTTCATCAATAGCCTGACCAAGAACATTCATAATACGTCCCAGAGTCTTCTCTCCTACAGGCACATTAATCGGCTCACCGGTATTTGTAACACCTAATCCGCGACGTAAACCATCAGTTGTTCCCAGTGCAATCGTTCGAACCACACCATCGCCCATTTGCTGCTGTACTTCCAGGACAATCTCCCCATCAGCCACATTCAGAGCATCATAAATCTTAGGAATATTCCCGTCCGCAAATTCTACATCGACTACAGCGCCAATGACTTCAACTATCGTTCCAGAACTCATTTTTGGTTCCTCTTAATATCAATTACTTTCTTCACAAAATAAATTTTTTATACAGCCGCCGCACCAGCAACAATCTCAGACAATTCCTGAGTGATCGCTGCCTGACGAGCTTTGTTATATATTAATTCCAATTCATCTATTAGTTCAGCTGCATTGTCGGAGGCACTCTTCATTGCCACCATACGCGCTGATTGCTCACAAGCTATATTTTCAATCACACCTTGATAAACCAGAGATTCAATGTAGCGGGTCATTAAAGGATCCATTACAGCTTTAGCTTCAGGCTCGTAAATATAATCCCAATGATGTTTCAACTCTTCTTCATCACTCGGTTGCAATGGGAGAATTTTTTCAATTTCAGGAGACTGAGTCATCG
The DNA here is from genome assembly GCA_026984275.1 of Gammaproteobacteria bacterium. Taxonomy (GTDB): domain Bacteria; phylum Pseudomonadota; class Gammaproteobacteria; order CAJXQU01; family CAJXQU01; genus CAJXQU01. The sequence continues at coordinate 2,063 of JALSSM010000251.1, read as the reverse complement.
AGTTAACAAATTGATTATTGATCAAATAAAGTTCATCAATACTTCCTTCTTCGAAGGAGTCCAGTACAACCTTAATAGTACCGATGAGATCATTAATGCCTGGTGTATCTCCCAGATGAGTGGCTGAGGCAACAATTTGCCCACCTGCCCGACCAAAAAAACCTGCTGCTTTTGATCCTATGGTGACAAGATCCATTTCGACACCTTTCTCATTCAAGTCACTCATAAATCGTAATGTGGCACGAAACAGGTTGGCATTCAGACCACCACACAAACCTCGATCGGTGGAAATGATGATAAGGCCTACACGTTTTACATCCCGGCTTGATAAGAAGGGATGGTGATATTCCGGATGAGCATGTGCAAGATGCGCAACAACATTACGAATCTTTTGAGCATAGGGTCTGGCTGCCTGCATTCTGTCTTGTGCTTTTCGCATCTTACTCGCAGCAACCATTTCCATCGCACCCGTGATCTTTTGAGTGTTTTTAACACTGGCGATCTTGGTTCGAATTTCTTTTCCTACAGCCATTAACTATTCCCGTTTATTAAGTGTGCTAATTACTGACAGTTACCAGGTGTGATTTGCTTTAAAATCTTCTATACCAGAAGAAAAGGCCGTTTCGATTTCTTCGGAATAATCACCAGACTCATTAATCTGCTTCATTAAATCAGACTGCTCACTATTCATATAGCTGATCAGTGCCGATTCAAAATCAAGAATCTTGTCAATTTCAATGTCATCCAGGTATCCTTTTTCAACGGCATATAAACTGAGACCCATTTCTGCAATAGACATTGGTGAATATTGCTTCTGTTTCATCAGCTCCATAACACGTTGACCACGTTCTAACTGGTGTCGTGTTGCTTCGTCGAGATCAGATGCAAACTGGGCAAAAGCGGCTAATTCACGATATTGCGCTAGTGCAAGTCGAACACCACCACCCAGCTTTTTAATAATTTTAGTTTGTGCGGCACCACCTACTCGAGAAACAGACAAACCTGCATTAATTGCGGGTCTGAAACCTGAGTTAAATAAATCTGTTTCAAGGAAAATCTGACCATCGGTAATGGATATTACGTTTGTTGGTACAAAAGCTGATACGTCACCGGCTTGTGTTTCAATGATGGGTAATGCAGTTAAAGAACCCGTCTTACCTTTGACCTTGCCACCAGTGATCTTTTCAACATAATCAGCATTAATACGTGCAGCACGTTCAAGAAGACGCGAATGTAGGTAAAACACATCACCAGGGTAGGCTTCACGACCTGGTGGCCGTCGTAATAATAATGATACCTGACGATAGGCCCATGCCTGTTTGGTCAGATCATCATAAATAATCAGTGCATCTTCGCCTTTATCACGGAAGTATTCACCCATGGTGCAACCAGAGTATGGTGCAATATATTGCATGGCTGCTGAATCTGATGCAGTCGCCGCAACGATGATCGTGTGATCCAGCGCATCATGCTCTTCCAACTTACGAATAACAGCTGCAATTGATGAGGCTTTCTGTCCGATCGCCACATAGATACATTTAACACCAGTACCTTTTTGATTGATGATGGTATCTATCGCAACAGCTGTTTTACCTGTCTGGCGATCACCAATAATCAGCTCCCGTTGACCTCGGCCAATTGGCACCATCGCGTCGATTGATTTGAGTCCTGTCTGTACTGGTTCATCGACTGATTGCCGTGCAATAACACCCGGGGCAACCTTCTCGATGGGAGATGATTCTTCACTCTTAATTTCACCCTTACCATCTATTGCATTACCCAGAGAATCAACAACACGCCCCAATAACCCTTCACCAACAGGAACCTCGAGAATGCGTTGAGTACATTTGACAGTATCACCTTCTGAGATATTCTCGAATTCACCAAGGATTACTGCACCGACTGAATCACGTTCCAGGTTCAGAGCAAGGCCATAGACTCCACCGGGAAATTCAATCATTTCACCTGCCATGACATCGCTGAGCCCATGGATTTGAGCAACACCATCGGCAATACTCACCACGGTGCCTTCTGTAGTAGCTTCCGTGGACAGATCCATATCC
>JALSSM010000250.1 GCA_026984275.1 Gammaproteobacteria bacterium | reverse complement strand
TGTGCTCCTGGTGTTGGGGTTTCCGATCAGTTTTTGATGTCCTGTTGAAAAAACTACCCGATGAGGTAGATGTGCAATATGTCATGGGTGGACTTGCACCTGATTCTGATCAAGCTATGCCATCTGAGACGGCTGAATATATCCAGCAACAATGGCGACGGGTGACCGCTAAAACGGGGGCTGAATTTAATTGGGATTTCTGGTCAGAATGTCAGCCGCGACGTTCTACCTATCCTGCTTGTCGAGCTGTGATCGCCGCAGGAAAACAGGGCAAAGAAAACATCCCCGATATGATTTATGCCATTCAGAAGGCTTATTATCTGCAGGCACGTAATCCTTCAGATCAGCAAACACTGATCAGTCTGGCAAAGACGATGGGGCTTGATAGTGAACAATTTGAAAATGATATGTCTTCACCAGAAGTAGAACGCCTGTTACAAAATGATTTTGAAACTCGCCGCAGACTTGGAGTCAGCAGCTTCCCGACAGTGATACTTGAAACAGAAGAAGGTTTACACTTTCTCGCGGAGGGAAATGATTCTATAGACAATATTCTAAGGCGATTACGGGCATGTTCCTTGCTTTAAATCTCTGAAACAATCAGAAATAATATGGGAACAAACCAAATGAGTCTTGAAATAAGAGATCTTGCGATTTTGCTCATTGAACCATCGGGTACGCAATTAAAACTGATCCAGAAACATTTGAAAGCTGATGGCGTTGATAAGATAACGGGGTTTTCTTCGGGAGAAGAAGCACTTGTTGAAATGCGAAGGTTTGAACCTGATCTTGTGATCAGTAGTATGTACCTGCCGGATATGACGGCGATCGATCTGGTCACATCAATGAGAAATGATGAAAATCTTGATCATATTCCATTCATGTTGATCTCCAGCGAAACACGTTTTGAACTCACTGATCCTATACGCCAGGCTGGTGTTGTTGCGATTTTGCCGAAACCTTTTAATCATGATGATCTTAGCCGTGCATTACGAGCCTCTCTTGAATATATTGAACCTGATCAGATTACGCTGGAAAATTACGACGTAGAAGATTTAGAGGTGTTAGTGGTCGATGACAGCACCACCGCGAGGCGCCATATCGCACGAATTCTTAATAATCTGGGAATTGAAAATCTTACGCTGGCAGAAGATGGAAAGGATGCCATTTCAAAACTATCCCAACACGATTTCGATCTGATTGTGACGGATCTGAATATGCCTGAGATGGATGGACAGGAACTGGTTGAATATATCCGAAATGACATGGGGAACACTTTCACACCGATCTTAATGGTCACCAGTGAAGATGACGAAGCACGACTCGCAAATGTGCAACAGGCTGGTGTCTCGGCTATCTTCGATAAACCCTTTGACCCGGCGAGTATTAAAGATATCCTCTACCGAATATTGGATGAGGTTGCCTGATATAAATCATAGAAAATTTGATCCAGATTGCACCATAGGTCGTTTTATTACCTATACTCCAGGGAAGGTCGTCAATTTATAGGGCGCTCTGAATAATTCTCCCTGAATTATCAGAGTTTCATAAAAGCTTTAGATACCTATTGAGGAGAGAGTGACATGGCTCAATCAGAGACAGATATCGATCCACAGGAAACCCAGGAATGGGTTGAAGCACTGGAAGCTGTACTTGAGCAAGAAGGTGTTGAACGTGCACATTTTCTGCTTGAGCAACTCATCGACAAGGCGCGCCGCTCTGGTGCTTATTTACCCTATTCTGCGAATACGGCTTATCTGAATACTATTCCTGCAGGTAAAGAAGAGAAATCACCGGGCGATCCGGCCATGGAATGGCGCCTCCGTTCATTGGTACGCTGGAACGCCATGGCAATGGTCGTACAGGCGAACAGGAAAAATGGCGAACTGGGTGGGCATATTGCCAGTTTTGCCTCCGCTGCAACTTTATACGATGTTGGCTTCAATCATTTTTTTCATGCACCAACGGATGAGCATGGTGGCGATCTGGTCTTTATACAGGGTCACTCTGCGCCCGGAATTTATGCACGCTCCTATCTCTATGGCAGGTTCACCGAGGAGCAACTACACAACTTTCGTCAGGATGTTGATGGAAAGGGTCTGACGTCCTATCCCCATCCATGGTTGATGCCAGACTACTGGCAATTTCCGACAGTCTCCATGGGGCTTGGTCCGATCATGGCCATCTATCAGGCACGCTTCATGCGCTATATGCAGCATCGTGAACTCAATGACAGTCATCAGCGAAAGGTCTGGGCCTTTATGGGTGATGGCGAAATGGATGAACCAGAATCTCGTGGTGCCATTGGTCTGGCGGCCAGAGAGAATCTTGATAATCTGATTTTTGTGATCAATTGCAACCTGCAACGACTGGATGGGCCAGTGCGTGGCAATGGCAAAATCATTCAGGAACTGGAAGCCGAATTTCGGGGTGCTGGCTGGAATGTGATCAAGGTCATCTGGGGGTCGTACTGGGATCAGCTTATCGCCCAGGACACATCAGGACTGTTGCTGAAAAGAATGGAAGAAGTCGTCGATGGTGAATATCAAACTTACAAAGCCAATGGCGGCGCTTATGTGCGGGAACATTTTTTTGGAAAATATCCCGAGTTGAAGGCCATGGTCGCGAATATGACCGATGAAG
>JALSSM010000249.1 GCA_026984275.1 Gammaproteobacteria bacterium | reverse complement strand
CCATGATTGAATCCAAAATCAATCATCCTCATGCCAGTGCCAGTACCACCTGGGTGTCTTCCCCTATGGTTGCAACACTGCATGCGATGCATTATCACCTTCAATGTCATACTCGCCATAGAGAGTTGATCAGCGTTCCTCGCGCCAGTCTGAAGGATATTTTGACCATTCCATGACCGGATCAGAAGGATCTATTTTTTATTGCCATGTTTAATATTCTGAAGCTTTCGCCACATTCCCTCTGACCTCATGTAATTTGCCGAATAAATAGTTCTTGATCGCATTAGCCAGCCTTTTTTCCACTATAACATGTACCAGAAAGGCCAGTAGTAACATCATGCTGGTAATCAGCATTAATGAAATATATGGATGCATGATACCTTCAAGCCTGTCAAAAAATATATGACCCGCACGACTATGAAGAAGGTATAAAGGGTAAGTCATACCACCAAGTAAAAGCAGAACCTTATTCCCCTTGATACGAACCTTGTCCAGTGAAATCATGAAGAACAACAGAAAAAATGACCAGATAACAACCAGTGAAATAATTTGATCCAGTGTGTCAGTATCATGCATAAATCCAGTTGCCTGTTGGTAAGCTCTTATTGAACCTACAATGAAGGCTGCGATCAGTAACGTTGAATAGAATTTGTTATAGCCATTTTTTGTGGCCAGAAAAAACGTCACACCGGCAATAAAAAATGCTGAATATTCAGGACTGATAAACCAGCCCATAAAAAATGGTTGTTCAAATATCAGGTAGGTAATCGTTGCCAACATCCAGACAGACAACCAGATCCTGAATTTATCAAAAAGACCAACGCATAAAAGCAGGAATATACAAATATAGAACTTTAGTTCTGCCAGCAAAGTCCAGTAAACACCATCGATATACTTCTGGCCGGCATAAACATTAAGGATTGTCAGGTTTGACAGATACTGAAAAAGGGAAATTCCAGTTTCGCCAGGTGCAAACATCAAAATGACAAGTGTTGTGAAAGTTAAGCAGGCAAAAACCGTTGGATAGAGTCGGGTTGTTCTTGATATGGCAAATTCCGCAGGCGTTCGATTTAGTGCAGAAGCACTGATAACAAAACCGCTGATCATAAAAAACAGTGGGACGCCCAGATAACCGAACTTTGTAAATTCAGAAACAAACCCATAATGCTCAGAAGAATCACCTGCCGTATAGTGATAAAAAACGACACTGAGTGCTGCCGCAAAGCGCATGATGTCCAGTACATTAAATCTCAATTTTAACCATCCTTGTTATATAAATTAAACACATCCATTCTCTTGTTACATCTAGCTGTCTTCGATGGGCTATAAAGATAACAGAGAGAAAAAAACATTACCTGACCGTCGGTCAGAACTTACAAAAGTTGGCATTTGTTTTACAATTCTTTTTGTTCCTGGTCTGCAAAGCAATGGCTACCATACCTGACAGACATCGGATAAGCTTTATTGTTTATTGATGAGTGAGTGATTCTCTATTGTCTCAATCCACAACATTTTTCTGGCATGACTACGAAACATGGGGTATTGACCCCCGTCGTGACCGGCCTTCACAATTTGCTGGCATACGCACAAACCCAGATCTGGAAGTGATTGGTGAACCATTGATGCTTTATTGCCAACCAACGGCAGACTTCCTGCCCTCACCTGATGCTGCACTGGTCACAGGAATTACGCCCCAGGAAGCCATGTCTAAAGGTGTCAATGAGGCAGCGTTTTTCAGACAGATCAATAAAGAATTCTCGATCCCTGGTACTTGTGGTGCGGGTTATAACAACATTCGTTTTGATGATGAAGTGACGCGTTTTGGCTTTTATCGTAATTTTATCGATCCCTATGCACGAGAATGGAAAAATGGGAATAGTCGTTGGGATATTCTTGATCTGGTACGCATGACCTATGCATTGCGACCTGAAGGTATCAACTGGCCAGAACGTGAGGAAGGTCTTCCCAGTTTTCGACTTGAACACCTCACCGCTGCGAATGATATTGAACAAACGGGTGCACACGATGCTTTGGTGGATGTCAAAGCGACCATTGATATTGCACGTTTGATCAAACGACTCCAACCACGTCTATTTGATTTTTATTTTGGTCTTCGACGCAAAGATAAAGTTGCTGAATTATTAAACTTGCGGACACAGGAAACCATCCTGCATGTCAGCGGTATGTATCCGGCTGCACAGGGTTGTATCTCGCCGGTCGTTCCACTGTTGCAACACCCAATCAATAAAAACGAGATCATTGTCTACGACTGTCGCCACGATCCAGAACACTTACTTTCTCTCTCTGCCGAAGAGATAAATGTTAATTTATTCACACCGAATACTGAACGAAAAGTTGATGAAGAACGCGTTGCTTTGAAAGGCGTACATCTGAATAAATCTCCAGCTCTGGCCCCGGTTAAAACGCTTTCACCTGAACTTGCTGAGCGTTGGGCAATAAACTGGGAAGAAGTTGAAAATAATCGACAAAAATTACTGGCTGATCAGAATCTGGAAACACGTTTAAGAGAACTCTACCTGATGAAACCTGATCAGGGATCAAATGATGCTGATGCGGCTTTATATGATGGTTTCATCAATAATCATGATCGACAACTCTGTGATCAGGTTCTGGATGCCACGCCTGAAGAATTATCAGA
>JALSSM010000248.1 GCA_026984275.1 Gammaproteobacteria bacterium | reverse complement strand
GCCGTCGATGGCAAGATCAAGTACATTGTCCGTATTGGAAATATTCCCCTGACCGAACTGTTGTGAAATCCGGGCGATTGAAACACCATTCCCCGGTGTGTTATCTGCAATCCCTGTCTGACTGACGGCATAAATATCGGCAAACTCGGCACGTCCCTGCTTAAAACCAGCCGTGTTTGCATTGGCGACATTATGCCCGATGGTTTCCAGATTTGCTTGTGCGGCTCGCATGCCGCTGATGGCTGTTCTAAAAGGCATCTCTTCACTCCTTGTTTATTAAGTACAATAAACTACTTAACTTGTTTAACTTCATTAATTCCAATTGAACCCAGACCTGCCAGGTTCAATACAGGACCATTCGCACCTGACAAAGTGACACTGTCTACTTTTGCCTGTAGCAAGGTTCCCATGACTTGTGTTTCTCCATCGATTGCCGCTTCTGCAATGATCGAGTACTGGCCTGCTGGAACGGCTGATCCGCTATCATCCAGTCCGTCCCATTTAAAACTGACTTCACCTTCCTGATGCGCTCCCAGATTGAGTTCTTTGACAACCTGTCCTGATGAATTCTTGATCAATAGATTTAACTCACCGGTTGATCCGGTCAGATCAACAGCACCTTCGATAGCCTTACCCGCTTCAACATTCACCGTGTTCGCTGGAACAGCCACAGTACGTCCAACCATGGTTGAAGCCTGTAAAGCCTGGTTCGATTGCAGCGAAGTTGTCAGTGAATTAAATGATGTCTGCAATTCAGTAATACCATTAACCGTTCCGAACTGAGCAAGCTGACTCAGAAACTCTGCATTCTCAAGTGGCTTGGTTGGATCCTGATTATTCAACTGTGCGACCATGAGCTTCATAAACTCATCCTGGCCAAGACTCTTGTTATCCTTCTTTTCCTGTTTATTCAGTGCCAGCGCATCAAGACCCTGACCAAGACCATTAATAGGATTATTTGCCATTTTCTATTCCTCTTTTAACCTCGGCCAATGCCAAGTGTTTCCGTCAACATTTTTTTGGATGCATTAACCATCTCGACATTCGTCTGATAGTTTCTGGAAGCGGCGATCATGTTCGCCATTTCTTCAATAATGTTGACATTCGGACGGTAGATATAACCTTCCTCATCAGCCAATGGATTACCTGGCTGATATTCTTTGCTTGCCGGAACCTGACTTTCGACAACGCCAGCAACGCGCACACCACCCGTTGTTCCACTCTCACCAAAATTCATATCATCCAGAATTGTCTGAAAAACCGGATGTCTTGCCTTGTAAGTCTGATCAATACTGCTACTGATCGCATCGGCATTGGCCATGTTGCTGGCTGTCACATTCAGACGGACAGATTGTGCACTCATGGCTGTGCCGGAAATATTAAAAACGTTTAATAAAGACATGTTTATTCTCCTCGAATTGCGCTAAGCAACCCGGAAATCTTACCGTTCAGAAAACGAACACTGGCCTGATACTGCATCGCATTCTTTGTAAATTCGGCGCGCTCAGTCTGCAAGTCCACCGTATTACCATCAATAGAAGGTTGTTCTGGCAGGCGATACATTAAATCCTGCCCCATCAACTCTGCTTCACCACCTTGAATGTGGTTTGCATGAGTGGCTTTCATTTCAGAACGTCCTGCTGCGACACTTTCTAAAACCGCACCGAAATCGAAATCACGTGCCAGATAATTAGGGGTTTCAGCATTAGCAATATTCGTCGCTAATACTTCAGCACGATGTGATCGCAGGGTGATGGCTTTAGCATGTAATCCAAATGCGTTGTCTAAATTCATGTTCGCTCCAAAAAATGTTTTACTGTTATGCAGTATTGCTTTGCTTTGTTTTGTTTAATAGCACAGGCCGTGCCAAAACTGATTAGCCATTACAGATCAATGAGTTATGGTGTTAGAAGGGTAAGATTAAGAGCTCAGGCGGCAAGTATTAACCGCATGAACGGCAAGGTTGCAGCCAGCCGTCCAAAAGACAAGACACCACCAGAGAGAATAAAACGTTAAACTTCAAGTCCACCCATGCTTAGTACAGCACCAATGATAAAAAGACTATTTGGCAAGCTCTTCCACCTCATCCTGTCCATCATCATTCTTGGCTATATTGTTTTTGAAGAGCTGGTATGGGAACGCTTTGCTCAACCCATTATCAGGTTTATATCCAGGCTCAGGATTTTGGAAAGATTCGGTCATTTCTTACTCAGGATCAATAGTCTCTTTGTTCTGGTTTTATTCCTGATTATTTTTATCATCGTTGAACTACTGGGTGTCTATGCAGCGTCACATTTTCTGAGAGGCCAAGTGATCGGCGGTTTGCTGGTCTATGCGGGGAAAATTCCGGTATCCGCCTTTACCTACTGGTTATTCAACACCACCAAATCCAGGTTAATGGAGTTCATCTGGTTTAAACGCCTCTATGAACTTGTCATGTCTATTATAGAAATGATCACCCACTCAGCGACTTACCTTGAAATAAAAGAAAAAACAGTATCGATTAAGGCTTATCTGAGGAATATAATCCGATCAAATAAAAACGGCATATTGAAGAAAAACAGCATAATTTATAAACAGTTAAGAGCTTTAATCAAAAAGCTACTGGGATGGTCTCGCGGTTAAGAAGGCTCTGATCAGCCTGACTTTAGTATAAATAGGCTACGG
>JALSSM010000247.1 GCA_026984275.1 Gammaproteobacteria bacterium | reverse complement strand
TGAACAACAGGAAGTTCCGCAGGACTTTGTACGTACTCTTGTCACAAGTTTTGCTGAACAGAGAATACAGGTTATCCGGCAAAAGATTATCTCAACCAGAAATTTGGTAAAACTGATTGAAAAATATGACTTGTATAAAGAAGATCGTAAAGTAGCTCCCATTGAATCAGTTGTTGAAAATATGAGGGAGAATATTTCTGTAGAAATGATCAATGCAGATGTTGTTGATCCAACCAGTGGACGTGCGAGATCAGCAACCATCGCTTTTTCCTTATCATTTGAAGATAGTTCACCAAAAATAGCTCAGAGTGTTGTCAATGAATTAACAACTTTTTTTCTTAATGAAAATATAAAAGCACGTACAGAAACGGCGATAGAATCTTCAGCTTTTCTTGAAACTGAAGCCGGTAAACTCAGAAAAACCATCAAGAACCTGGAAGAAAAGCTTGCTGAGTTTAAAGAAAAAAATGCAGAAGTCTTACCAGAATTAGCCGCTCTGAACCTGCAGATGATGAATCGGGTTGAGCAGGATTTGGCTGAAGTTAAACGAACAATTGCATCCGTTCGGGAAAGAAAAATCTATCTCGCGGCAGAACTATCACAACAACCAGAAACGATAGAAGAACAACGTTTTAATCCAGATTATGATTTGCAGCGACAGAAATATGAGATGTCATTGCAGAGGTATCAATTTGAATCACAAAGAGGAAGTCAGTCAGGACAACTCGACGCAGAATCAAGACTGGAAGCATTACAGGCTGAATACCTTGCTTCCGTTGCCAAATATTCATCAGGCCATCCGGATGTCCAGCGCCTGAAACGTGAAATAGAATCTTTACGCAAAGAAGTGGGTTCATCATCTTCAAACACGAGTCTACTTGATAATAAAATCTCGGCACTCAGACAAAAACTGGCTTCTGCAAAAGAACGCTATTCTCCAGATCATCCTGATGTACGTCGATACGAGAGAGAGTTGAGTGAACTGGAGAAGCAGAGAGATTCAGCATTGATAAACTTTAAAAGAAAAGGTTCTTCAAGGTTTCCTGCATATAATATAACAGAGCCACAATATACGATTGAATCACGGCCAAACCCTGCGTATGTCCAGTTGAAATCCCAACTTGATGCGGCAGATAGTGAAATTTTATCATTGAAGGATAAACTCACAAAACTGGAATCAAAGTATCGTAAGTATGAATTACGTTTAACGAAAACCCCACAGGTTGAGCGGCAATACAGAGACTTGGTGCGTGATTATGAAACTGCACAAAAAAAATACAAAGATATAACCGCAAAACAATTAGAAGCTCAGTTGGCACAATCATTGGAGTCAGAACGAAAAGGGGAACGTTTTACTCTAATTGAACCTCCTGTTCTACCTGAAAAACCCTACAAACCAAATCGTCTCGCAATTGCTTTCCTGGGGCTTATTTTATCCCTGGCTGGAGGGCTGGGTGCTGGTGCTCTGGCAGAAGTTTTGAATGATTCTGTTCGAGGTAGGCATGGAGTGATGGAGCTCATGGGAGAGGCTCCTTTAGCTGCAGTTCCCTTTATTACCACAGCAGCAGATGTCAGGAAAAAAATATTACAGAGAAGCATGATAACGTTTGGTATGGTGGCAACGGTTTTAATCGCGGCAGTGCTGGTACATTTTTATTTTATTCCTCTGGATGTGTTGTGGTTTAAAAGTTTAAGAAAATTTGGATTGTAATTTAAACTTTTTGAAGAAAATTTTTTGTTTATACAAAGCTTATTTTGAAACAGGTAAACCCTTATTATGGAAAGGATTAAACAGGCTCTGGCAAGGGCCAGAGAGGAACAACAGAATCGTGGAAATGTCGCACTTGCAGAAGTGAGACAACATCCGGCATCTACTCCAGTTCAGAATAAACTTGATTTTGAGTATACACAAACCAGGGTTGTAGAGCTGGATGATAAGGTCTTAAAGAAAAACCGTATCCTGGTTGATAACGATCATGATAGAGCTAACGCTGCTTATAAATTACTCAGAACACAAATAGAACAGCGTATGCTTGCCAAGCAATGGAATACGTTAGCCATAACCAGTCCTGGCCCAGATCATGGAAAAACACTGACCAGTATTAACCTTGCAATCAGTCTTGCAAAATCCACCTATCAATCTGTGTTGCTGATTGATCTTGATCTCAGGAAACCCTCTATTCATCGTTATTTTAATTATGAACCTGAGTATGGTATCTACGATTGTTTGGCTAATGATCTTCCTTTTGGTGAAATCTTATTTAATCCTGGAATTGAAAGGTTAGTCATTGCACCTGGGAAACAATCAATTTATAACTCATCTGAATTACTGGCTTCTCCCAAGATGGCTGAGATAGTTAATGAAGTGAAACATCGATATAAATCACGTTTTATCATTTTCGATTTACCACCTGTTCTCGCAACAGATGATTCGATGGCATTTGCACCACATGTAGACGCTACATTATTGGTGATTGAAGATGGTGTGACAACAAAGGACCAGTTAAAACAAACAAATGAAATGCTACAGGGCACGAATATTATCGGGACAGTCTTGAATAAGTCTAAAGCTCACAGAGGGAATTACTACTACTATTATTATTAACCTTAGTTTAATTACAAACAGGGTTTAGTTTCTGATGGGATTGCAGTTATTATGAACGATTTG
>JALSSM010000246.1 GCA_026984275.1 Gammaproteobacteria bacterium | reverse complement strand
TTCCGGCACAAAACCATTTCCAATCAGGTCGTTGTCAGCATAGGTATATGACAGATCGAAATCTGTCCGATCATTTTCCCAGCCTACCTTTGCAAAAAGTCGTTGTACATCGGAGGGGGAGCGTTGTCTCCAGCCATCATCCTTGAACATGTCTCCACCTACATACCAGTCAAAATTTCCTGAATTACCACCATGTTCTAATGTGATACTTCTTCGACCATCTTCGCCAAGTGAAAAGTCTAAATTAGTGCCTTCAAAATTAAACCCATTTTTGGTTTGCATAGAGAGAGCACCGCCTAAAGTATTCAGTCCAAACAGAGGGTTTGAACCAGGGATCAATGAGACATTGGAGATGGCAAACTCGGGGATAAGATCCCAGTTTACAGTGTCGCCAAAACCTTCGTTGATCCTGACACCATCAACAAAAGCCGAGATTCCGATGGCACTGCCCACCAGTGGTGAGGCAAGGAAACCACGATAGTGGACATCATTCTGGTATGGGTTATTTTGAGCAGAATTGATATCAACACTGCCAATATTCCGGAACAGCATTTCAGACAGATCAACAGGATTTTGTTCTTCGATTTCTTCAGCACTAATGGTAGGTACATTGCCAGCATATTTTTCAATGGGTAGACCTGTACCCGGTAGAGGCGTCGTACCAACCACTTCCAGGTCAGGCAATTCCATGGCAGTGGCCGGATTTTGAGGTTCTTCTGCCAGTGTTTGTTCGACAGCAAGCAGTGACATTGCCAGTGTCGCGGTACTTAGCAAGGTGCTTAAGTGTTGACGTTTTTTATTCATGATTACCCCCCGGATAGTTTTTTTTGATCGCGAGGAGGTTATCAAAACTGAGAAAATAAAACGTCTAAGGTATTCCTTATTGAGTGCGTGTAAACTTCCCTGATAGAAGGTCTAAGTTTCCCCATTTGAAATAGCGATATGATCACTGACAGGTAACTCGACAAAAATGGTTAGCCCTTTTACTTGGCCGTCACGATGACCGTTTTTAATTTCAAAATGTCCACCAAGTGCCTGGACACGTTCCTTGATTCCTCTCAGACCAAGACCATTCGTTTTCTCTTTTTGTAAACCACGACCATCATCTTCAACGATCACAATCAGGTTGCTCGATTCATCTGAATGTTCATTTCCATGATGTTCGATCAACACATTGACGGAGGCATTTCTCGCATTGGCATGACGGCCAATGTTGGTCAGGCATTCCTGTATAATTCGATAGATAGTGACATTGATGGTGTCATTTAAATCCATATCAACCGTGTAGTTTAGTTTCCAGTTAATGCGCGGTTCTGTCGCCTTGAATAGTTTGATCAGATCGACCAGTGCATCCTCCAGGCTTAAATCATTAAGGATCATTGGCCGTAATTTTTTTAACAGTTGTCTGATGTGTAACTGTAATTGTTCAACCGTCTGATCAATAGAAGTCAGACGTTTATCAATTTCTTTTTTGTTATTCTGATCCTGTTCATTTAGTTGTTTAATTCCAGAAGTTGTTATGCGAATACTAAATAGATAAGGTCCCACTTCATCATGTAGTTCACGAGAGATCTGACTACGTTCATCTTCCTGAAGCGTGATCAATTTACGAGATAGTTCCTGTTTCTCCTGTGTGGTTTGTTGCAGAATCGAAACTGTTTGATTAAATCGCCGGTGAATAGGTGCCAGTTCAGGAACAACCTGTTCATTAATGCGTATGCCGAGATTATTTTTTTCCAGTTGTTCAAATCCGGCCTGTAATGCTTTTAATGGTTTAAGACCATGCGAGATAGCAAAATAGATCAGTAACAATGAAGAGATAAAAAGAGCCAGCGATAGTAATAAAAGATCCCTGACATCTTGCCAGACCTCCCGAATTTCATCAGCCGGGTCCGCTGCGATGATCAGATTTTCTGATCCCTGACCATGAACGATAATCTTTTCTGGTAAATCATCAACCGGATAGACCCGCTGTGCAAACCATGCAGGAACCCCATCGATCAAAAACTGTTCTTTATCTGAAGGATTTAAGTACTGATGCTCTACGATCATCTTTACATGACGGATCTGTTCTATTGTCATCTGCATGCCGAAAACATTGTTGTAGCTAAATGATTCTCCATAGGTGATAGAACCTGAATTTATGGTTTCCGTAATGAGCTTTTCTGCAAGTTCAATGCTGGACTCGATCTCTGACTGAACAGCTTCCCGGGCATTATTCAGAATAAATGAACCACCAACGATCAGACCAATGATCATGATGATGGTGATGGTGATCAGCAACCGTAATTTCAGACTGATTGGAAATATAGAAAATTGATTCAGCATGGGACAAGAGAATCACATCCTTAACCGATCCTGTCATCAGGAATTCTTCAGAATATTGTATGGAAAATCTCACAATTACTATTGTGATGACTTATGTTGTGAAAAATTTTCTGTCAAATTATTAAACGAGCAGAGAATATTTTTCTGGAAAGGTGATGGGAATATTTCATATAAAAAAAATGTTTAATTCACCATGATTAAAAGAAATATCACAGGGGGAAATTGTGTCATTAGCACCTATCAGAGTTAGTAGCTGTGCAGTTTAATGAAGCTACTCGTTTGTATAGTCTGGACGCGGAGTCCAAAGGCCGTTCATTTCGAGCAGGGGGGCTGTATGGCTTA